>JAAYNM010000041.1 GCA_012520815.1 Clostridiales bacterium | reverse complement strand
TTCGTAGCAGCTACCATCATAATTTTAGCTGGAAATTGGTACATACCACTCGCTCTGCTTATAGAAATTTTTTCTCTTTCCAGTGGTTGTCTTAGTACATCTATAGTATCTCTTTTAAACTCCGCTAATTCATCAAGAAATAGAACTCCTCTATGTGCTAGAGACATTTCACCTGGCTTAGGGGATGCACCACCGCCTATCAAAGCTTGCTTAGTTATAGTATGATGGGGTGCTCTAAATGGTCTTTTAAATATGAATGATTTATCCTGTAACTTTCCTGCAATACTATGAATTTTGGTAATTTCAAGACACTCTGATATATCTGGTTGTGGAAGAATTGTAGATATTCTACTTGCTATCATACTTTTTCCTGAACCTGGTGATCCTATTAGCAAAATATGATGCATTCCACATGCAGCTACCAAAGCCGCCCTTTTCACACTTTCTTGTCCGTTCACATCTGCAAAATCAACTCCATCATTTTCTTCATCTGTTTTCGAAAGTTCCAATATATTTGTATGCACAGGTGACTTTGTAAAGTTCTCATTTATAAGTTTGATTGTCTCGCCCAACGTTTTCACACCATACACTTCAACTCCATCAATTACCCCACCCTCCATTGCATTTTCAAAAGGCACTATACACCTTTTAAATCCTTGTTTTTTACTGTCATGTACAACAGAGAGTATACCATTTGTTTTATTAACAGAACCATTCAAACTAAGTTCTCCAACAATAATAGTATCCTCTAAATTTTCCAAATAAATAATACCCAAACACTTTAATATTCCAACTGCAATAGGTAAATCAAAATAATTGCCGCCCTTTCTAATATTTGCAGGAGAAAGATTCACTGTAATCCTTTTGGGAGGTAGTAATATTCCTTGATTTTTAATAGCTGTTCTTACTCTTTCCCTCGACTCTTTCACCTCTGAATTTAATAGGCCTACCATATCAAAATTTGGTAAACCATCACTAATATCCACCTCTACATTCACTTTGAACATATTAACTCCGTGAATAGATGCGCTATAAATTTTATTAAACATATACTTTTTGAAAACATCGGGTGATTTGCCCATAAATGAATAATCAACATAAAATTAGATAATTAGATAATTAGACTATAGCAAATTTACCCTATTTTTTCAATAAAAATATGACTATTTTTCAATAGCCATATCAATATAATTTCTTAATTTTTGCAATGCTTTTTTTCAATTCTACTTACAAAACTTCTTCGCAATATGTGCAACTAATCTTCTTTTCTTCTTAATATATCAAACTTTTCCATTTTCATCCCAAGGTCTATGTGTAAACTTTGCTTTGGATGTGGTGCCGATTCCATAGAATTCCCATCATCGTCATATATCCCGCAAACTGTAACAAATATATTTTCGCCATTTGGTTTCATTATTTCAATATTTTCACCTACTGAGAATTTGTTTCTTTGTTCAATATGGTAACGTCCATTTTCGTCCATATCGCCTACAATACCTAAATAGGTATATTCCTTGCAATATGTGTTACTATCATAAATTTGAGTGTTTTCATCCGGTTTACCAAAGAAAAATCCCGTTGTATACTGTCTGTAAGTACACTTTGCTATCTCGGACCTATAAAACGGGAGCCTACTCTCATAATATTTAGGGTCTAATTTATAGTCATTTATTGCCATCCTATATGTTCTAGCTACTGTGGCTACATAAAGGGCTGTCTTCATTCTTCCCTCAATTTTAAAGCTATCAATACCCGATTCCATAAGTTCTGGAATATGTTCAATCATACATAAGTCTTTTGAATTAAATATATATGTGCCTCTTTCATTTTCATATACAGGCATATATTCTCCCGGACGAGATTCTTCTACAACCGAATACTTCCATCTGCATGGATGAGTACACGCGCCTCTATTTGCGTCTCTACCTGCCATAAAGCTACTAAGTAAACATCTTCCAGAATAAGAAATGCACATTGCACCATGTATAAATGTTTCTATTTCTAAATCATCAGGAATATTCTCTCTAATTTCCTTTATCTCCCTAAGAGATAATTCTCTAGCCGTTACAACTCTCTTTGCTCCTAAACTATGCCAGAAATTATAGGTGCCATAGTTTGTATTATTAGCCTGAGTACTAATGTGAATTTCTATCTCAGGTACTACTTCTTTGGCAATGGTAAATACAGCTGGGTCAGAAATAATTAGAGCATCAGGCTTTATTTCTTTTAATTCCTCAAAATATTTTCTTACACCTTCTAGGTCATTATTGTGAGCTAATATATTGGCTGTTACAAACACTTTAACACCATGGCTATGAGCAAATTCAATTCCTTCTCTCATATCCTCTGCTGAAAAATTTTTAGCTTTTGCTCTTAATCCAAATGCTTCCCCACCTATATAAACTGCATCCGCACCAAAAATAACTGCAATCTTAAGAACTTCTAAGTTGCTGGCTGGAATCAATAATTCTGGTCTACTATACATTTTCGCCTCCTACTTTTACGCTAAGGGTAATTCCATCTCCAATAGGAACAATACTGGTAACTAGTTCATCTGAGTGCTTTACTTCATATAAAAATTCGCGTATTCTTTTATGGATGGTTCTATTTCTTCGTGTAACTGCATATCTGGATTCTATTAATTCACCTTCCTGTAAAACATTATCTGCAATAAGTACAGCGCCTTCTTTCATCACATTTAATGCTAATGGCAAAAAATTAATATACTGACCTTTTGCTGCATCCATAAATACAAAATCATATTTTTCCTCTAGAGATGGCAATACTTCCATTGCGTCGCCCTCTATAAGTTTTATCCTATGTTCTAGGTTTGCCTTTTTAATGTTGTCTCTAGCTATTGGTATTCTTTTATCGTAATTTTCAATCGTTGTAATTGTACAATCATCTGGCATATATTCACTCATAAGAATTGCCGAGTATCCTATAGCGGTTCCAAGCTCTAATATTTTCCTCGGTTGTTTCATTAACAACTGAATTCTTAAAAAGCTCTCCATCTCTTTTCGGATAATCGGCACATAATTTTTCTTTGCATACTTTTCCATCTCATCTAACAATGGAGTATTTGTTTTTTCTAATGAATGGATATATGAGACTACTCTCTCATTTACTATCATTCGCTTGCCTCGTCTTTGTCGCTTCCATTAAGTACTACTATTATTTCTGCCGGATTAAACTCTGTATTCAATTTATACTTACCCGGTTTAATATCTGCTTCATACAAGAATGTCTGAATAACAAATGCATATGCGCTTTCTACAAGACCATTCTTTTCTAATATATCACCTACAGTTTTTGCAGATGCACCACTAGGAATTGTAATCTGAATTTCCTCTCCAGCACCTACTTTTGCCATTCCACTTTCAGTGAATACCACCTCTCCAAAAGAGAATGCCTTACTACAGATAAATACAAATAATAATATTAGCAACATATATACAAGAACTTTAATTGAAGTTTTTAATATAGTACTAGATGTCTTTTTTAAGTTCATAAAATCTCCAATCCGTAATGCTCAATCTTACTATAAAACCTCTGTATCTTGAGTAACAACTGCATTATAACTAAGTTGTTATAAAAAGTCCAGTTCTAATTGAACACTGTTGACTAAAGCTTCATTTATTCCTTGTATTCTCTTACACACTAAAAGTTCAGCATTTAAGTATTTTGCTGCAACTGTATTGTTTAATATATCAGAATACTGTGACATTAAGAGACTTGAAATTTCCTTCCCTGTCTTGCCACTAAACGATGCTTCTATTCTAGCCTTGCGAAACGTCTGAACTCTTTCTTTGAGTTCAGGCGTCTCATCTAAAAGCCTTCTGTAAATATCAAACGTTCTGTATTCCTCACTATCTAAAAGTGTATTAATCAACTCTTCTGTCTTTCCTTTTACTTGATCTTCCATTTCAAAACCTCTACTCGACTTCCATAATAATTGGTAAAATCATAGGATTTCTTTTTATTTTCTTCCAGAGATAATCACTTAATGATTCCTTAACTATCATCTTAATCTTACCCCAATCAGCTATGTTTTTCTCAATACATGCAACAACTGCATCATTAACAACGCATCTGGCATCTTCCAGAAGATTTTCGGCTTCTCTTACATATACAAATCCGCGAGATACTATATCTGGCCCTGCCAATAACTGGTTACTGTATTTTTCAAATGTCATTACTACTATAATAATTCCATTTTCTGCAAGATTTTGTCTATCTCTTAAAACAATGTTTCCTACATCGCCTACACCAAGTCCATCTACTAAAACACTTCCGGATTGTACTTGTTCTCTCACATATCCTTCCTTCTGGCTAAGTTCTAGAACATCACCTGAAGATAAAATAAATATGTTATCTGATTCAACACCCATTGATTCAGCAAGCTCTGCATGGCCTTTTAAATGTCTATACTCGCCATGAACTGGGATAGCATACTTAGGCTTTACCAAAGAATAAATAAGTTTTATCTCCTCTTGACAGGCATGTCCTGAAACGTGGGTATCTTGAAAAATAACATTTGCACCCTTCATAGATAATTCATTTATTACCTTTGATACTGCTTTTTCATTTCCTGGAATAGGAGTTGAACTAAACACAATCGTATCTCCTGGCTTAATAGTAACCTTTCTATGAATAGATGCCGCCATTCTAGAGAGTGCTGCCATTGACTCACCCTGACTACCTGTTGTAATAAGTACCAACTGGTTATCAGTATAGTTCTTCATTTCTTCTATATCTATAATAGTATTATCAGGCACCTGTAAATACTCAAGTTCCGTGGCGGTACTGATAATATTTACCATACTTCTGCCTTCTATAACTACTTTTCTACCATATTTACTTGCTGAATTTATTATCTGCTGAACTCTATCTACATTGGATGCAAATGTAGCCACAATAATTCTATGTGTAACATTTTCTGCAAATATATGGTCAATTGTCTTTCCAACTGTTTTCTCTGAACTAGTATATCCAGGTCTCAATACATTGGTACTATCTGAAAGAAGTGCCAAAACACCTTTCTTTCCTAACTCACCAAACCTTGTAAGATCTGTTGTATCTCCAAACACTGGTGTATAGTCAATCTTAAAATCTCCTGTATGCACAACTACACCTGCTGGTGTAAATATTGCAAGTGCAGATGCATCTGCAATACTGTGATTTACCTTTATAAATTCAACTCTAAAACAACCAAGATTAATTGACTGTCCGTGCTTAACTACCTTCTTTTTTACTTTTTTTTCAATTCCATGTTCCTTTAACTTGCCTTCAATTATACCTAGTGTAAGCTTAGTTCCATAAAGCGGAACATTTACTTCTTTTAAAACATATGGTATAGCACCAATATGATCCTCATGACCATGAGTAATAATTATTCCTTTAACCTTATCTGCATTTTCCTTTAAGTAAGTAATATCAGGGATTACAAGGTCAATACCTAACATTTCATCATCTGGAAAAGATAATCCACAGTCTACTATTATAATATTATCTTCATATTCAAATAATGTCATATTCATACCAATTTGTTCTAAACCGCCAAGTGGTATTATCTTTATTTTTTCATCTTTATTTCCTTCTAATTTCAAAATTGCACCTCCATTTTTTATGTACGCTAATTTGCATGTTTTTCTCTACATTCACTGCAATATCCGTATAGTTTAACTTCATGATTCAAAACTAAAAAATCCTTTTTTTCCATTATGGCACATTCCAGATTTTCAAGAAGATCTTCTGAAAATGATGTTAGTTTTCCACATTCCACGCATATTAAATGATGGTGATGATGTCCGCTATTTGCTTCATCACCAGCAATTTCATATCTTATACAACCATCATTTAACACTATTTTGTCTACTAGTTTTAGCTCTGATAGTAACTGTATAGTTCTGTATACAGTTGCCAGTCCAATATCCGGATTTTTGCTTTTAACTTTGTTATAGATTTCTTCTGCCGTAAGATGTTCCCCCACAGCTTGAGACAGAATATCAAGAACTAGTACTCTCTGACTAGTAACTTTCAATCCTCGCTCTTTCAATATTTCTTTAAAATTATCTTGCATTAATTTTCCCCAATGTCTACTTATCTATATCCATATCATCAAGAATTTCTGCAAACATTTGAGAAACTGCTTCTAATTCATTATCATCATCCACGAATTCATATAATGCTTCTGAATCGCTATCCTTTGATAAATCCTTTAGGATGTATGCTTCAGCTTCTTCTGATTCATCATTAGCTTCATCCTCTGTCACAAGAATGTAATTAATATTATTAACTCTTGTCTCCTCAATTACGAAAAATTCTACTTCTTCTCCTGTATCAGCTGTAAATTTAATTTTATCTGCCATTTTAGCCCTTTCTATTCGCTTTACTTATTGTTTATTAATCGTTCGTGAGTCAAGATAGCCTTGCAAAATAAAAACTGCTGCTATACTGTCCACGTATTTACTTCTATCTTCGCGTCTAATCCCGACTTCCATCATAGTTCTGTTAGCTGCAACTGTGCTGAGTCTTTCATCCCACATAGTCACCTTTAATCCTGTTCTTCTCTCCAGCATCTCCTTAAATTCTAAGGATTTTTCTGCTCTGTCACCTATGGTATTATTCATATTTTTAGGATATCCTAGGACTATCTCACTAACTTCGTATTCCTTTATAATTTCTTCGATGCGCGCTAATGTTTTTCTCAATTTATTTTCAGATTCTCTTCGTACAATTTCAAGTGCTTGCGCAGTCAAAAAGAGTGGATCCGATATAGCCACACCTACTGTTTTAGAACCATAATCCAGTCCCATTATTCTCATGTAATTTTCTCCTATAATTAATCTATTTATTGTCCTTAAGTTTATTATTAATGTAATATGTCAATGCTTCCTCAATAAGCTCGTCTCTTTCTACTTTCATAATCAAGCTGCGAGCATTATTATGGCTAGTAATATATGTAGGGTCACCAGACATTATATATCCAACTATCTGATTAACTGGATTATATCCTTTCTCCACAAGTGCATTGTAGACAACTTTTAATACCTCGCCTACTTCAACCTTTGGTTCCTCTACTGTTTTAAAATACTGTGTACTACTGATAACGCTCATTTTAAGTCAAGACCTTTCTGCATAACAAATTCAAGAACGCACAAACTTTCATATTAGGATTAATTCACGCGCAATTATACAAATATATTCTAATATACTTTTACCGTTTCGGCAAGTAAAATTTCTCCTATATCTTCTTTAATGTTTACTTTGATGATTTTTCCAGACATATCTTCTTCTCTAGGAATAGCAACTTTTATATATTCTTTAGTGTATCCCACTTGGTAAATACTATTCTTTAAATTTATATCTTCTTCCAATAAAATTTCATCCGCAGTTCCCAAAAACAACTCACGATACTCTTTATTCATTTTTTTATTCAACTCTAAAAGTATGTCGCTTCTTACGGTTTTAATCTTATCATTCACTTGATCAGGCATTTTTTCTGCAGCTGTGCCTTTTCTAACCGAATATTTGAAAATATGCATTTCTGCAAACTGTACCTTTTCTAAGAAATTCTTTGATTCGATAAAATCGTCTTCCGTTTCTCCTGGAAATCCTACAATCACATCTGTGGTAATAGCCGCCTTAGGAAATACCTTTCTAATCAAGCAACATTTCTCGTAATACATATCTGCAGTGTAATGTCTATTCATACGTTTTAGGGTATTATCGCATCCACTTTGCAATGATAAATGAAAATGCGGGCAAAACTGTGGTATTTTACTTACTCTATCCATAAATTCCTCTGTAATTATCATTGGTTCTAATGATCCCAAACGAACTCTCTCCACACCATTAATAGATGCTACTCTTTCTATAGCATCTATTAGTCCAATATTTAATTCTAATTGATCCTTTCCATAAGAGCTTAGATGTATTCCTGTAAGTACAAATTCACTATATCCTGCTTCTGTAAGGGATGTAACTTCTCTTATAACATCACTAAGTTTTCTGCTTCTTATCCTACCCCTGGCATATGGAATTATGCAATAAGTACAAAATTGATTACATCCATCTTGAATTTTAATAAATGCCCTAGTATGTTCCGTCACAGTGGTCATATTCATGTCTTCATATTCAGATGGTTTACTTAAATCATCGATAAATGCCTGTGATTTCTTTCTCTCATTATCCCTAAAATACTCTTCTAGGATTTCTACAATTTTACCCTTGTTGTTATTTCCGATTACTATATCAATAGCATCATCCTTTAAAATTTCTTCTCCTGCCGCTTGAACATAACATCCTGTAGCTACCACTACTGCGTCTTCGTTCATTTTCTTTGCTTTATGAAGCATCTGTCTGGATTTTCTATCTGCAATATTAGTTACAGTGCATGTGTTTATAATATATATATCTGCACCTACATCAAATGGTACTATTTCATAACCATTTTCCATTAAATTTTGTCTCATAGCATCAGTCTCATAAGTGTTTACTTTACAACCTAGATTGTGTAGTGCTGCTTTTTTCATTTTTTCACCATTCTATCCTTTACAAAATTTGGCCCTATTTTTTGTATAATTTTATGATTGACTTTTATATTTATTAAATGTAATATGTAAGCAAATGAGGTCACCGTTTTAGGTACTCCTCATATTAATATGCAAATAGCTTTATTTTAGGAGGGTTCAACATGAAAACAGTTCAGATTTGCTTAAATTCAATTGACAAGGTTAAGGCTTTTGTTAACGACATTACAAAGTTTGAAACAGATTTTGATTTAGTATCTGGCAGATACGTAATTGACGCTAAGTCTATTATGGGTATCTTTAGCTTAGACTTATCAAAGCCTATTGATTTATGTATTCACGCAGATGAAAGCAATATCGATGACATTTTGGAAGTACTTAAGCCATACATGAATTAATATCATAGGCATAGCTTTTAGAATTAACATCATAGCCCCTTTTATAGGGGCTTTTTTCATATCCTTTTTTTTATTTTAATCTTATACTTGTTTATATATTGATTGTTTTACTATTTAGCCTCTACTATTTTTCTGTATTATTTTGCTACTACTGTTCCGCTTTTATTATTCTGCTTCTACTGTAACAACCTCTACTGTCTCGATTGCTCTCGCTATAAGTTCTTCTATACCTGTAAGTTTTTCCTCAGAACGTTTTATCATGTTAAGGTTTGGCTTTGTAACTGGATGTTTAGCCACAAATGTTGTACAACAATCTTCATATGGAAGTATAGATGTCTCATATGTATCTATTTTCAAAGCAATATCTACTATATCCTGCTTATCAAACGCAATAACTGGTCTAAAAACTGGCATTGTACAAACATCATTAATTACAGCAAGTGACTGTAATGTTTGTGAAGAAACCTGACCAATACTTTCTCCTGTAATTGTACCAATCGCTCCCGATTCCTTTGCAAAATGCTCAGCCATTTTAAACATTACTCTTTTCATGATAATGGTTAATTCATCATATGGGCATTTTTCATATATGTGTAACTGCACATCTGTAAAGTTTACAATATTTAATTTGATTGGTCCTGAATAAATTGCAACCTTTTTTGCAAGATCAATAACCTTCTGTTTTGCTCTCTCAGATGTGTATGGTGGCGCATGAAAATATGCTGCCTCAAGCTCAACACCTCTTTTTGATACCATATATCCTGCAACAGGCGAATCAATACCACCCGATAACAGGAGCATAGCCTTACCAGCAGTTCCTACAGGCATTCCTCCAGGTCCTGGAATAACCTCGGAGTATATATTTATTTGCTTTCTGATCTCTATATTCAACATAAGCTCCGGCTTATGAACATCTACTTTCATTTCTGTAAATTTATCTAAAATTACACTTCCAACTTCTCTATTAATTCCCATAGAGTCCAATGGATAATTCTTTCTTGCTCTTCTCGCATTTACTTTAAAAGTAATATTTTTATCATCATAAACTTCATCAATATACTCAATAATATGATTGCACAAATCTTCAAATCCGTTATCCTCGATTTGAACTAGTGGACAAATACCAGCAACACCAAATACACACTTCAATGCACCTGTTACTTCATCGAAATCATATTCTGACAAGGCGTCTACATAAATTCTACCTTGCTCTTTGTGTACTTTAAAATCTCCATCAATTCTTTTTAGAGCCTTACCTATTTGTGATACTAATGCATCCTCGAACAAAAATCTATTCTTTCCCTTTACTCCGATTTCTGCGTATTTGATTAAAAATGATTTGTAATGTATCATATTATCTCCTTTATTTTCTAACAAATTTTCTAAGTTCTAAAATATTGTCGTTTATAGTATTTAAAGCATAATCAACTTGTTCCTTTGTGGTATCAAAACAAAAACTAAATCTAATAGCCGAGTCTGATTCTTCTTTTTTTAATCCAATTCCACTTAATGTGGCACTAACACTCTTTTGTTTATTTGAAGAACAAGCAGAGCCCGCCGATACATATATATCTTTTTCTTCAAGCTTATGAAGCATTACTTCACTTCTAACACCAATAAAGCTAGCATTCACAATATGTGGGGCACCACCTTTTCCTTTGGCACTGTGTATCTTGACGTTGTCCATCTCTTCAAGTTTATCAATTAAATAATCTTTCAGCTCATATAATTTTGTTACTTTGTTTTCAAAATCATTATAGCAGACTCTTACAGCCTCTCCAAGTCCCGCAAATCCTGGAACATTTTCTGTACCTGAACGCATTCCTTTTTGCTGTCCGCCCCCATAAATAATAGGTTTAATCTTCGTTTTTTCTGAAACGTATAAAAAACCTGTTCCCTTTGGTCCGTTAATTTTATGTCCACTAACACTTAGCATATCAATGCCCTGTTTTTTCGGATTAATAACATATTTACCATATGCTTGAATAGCGTCCACATGATAAATAATATTAGGGTTTTTGGTCTTAATAATCTTACTAATTTCACTAACAGGTTCCAATGCGCCAATTTCATTATTAACATACATTGTTGAAACTAGAATTGTATCATCACATATTAGCTCTTTTAACTCATCAAGATTTATATGTCCTTCCTCATCTACTGATAGAAAAGAAATGCTAAACCCCATCTCCTTCAAAAACTGTACTGTACTTAGTATTGATGCATGCTCAATAGCAGTAGTAATAATATGATTTCCTGCCCTTTTGTTTGCCATCGCCGCACCAATAAGAGCTAAATTATTGGACTCAGTTCCACCTGAAGTAAATATTATTTCTTTTTCGTTTACCTTCAAACTCTTTGCAATTATATTTCTAGCTTCTTTTATATAGTTTTCGGCTACTACACCTTTATGATGTAATGAGGACGGATTACCGTAATCCTCGTCCATTAACTTAATCATTAAGGCCTTTACTTCCTGGGCTACTCTTGTTGTGGCGGCATTATCCAAATATGTTTCCATTGTCATAATATTAGTCCTCGGTTTCCATTTTAAACATTAAAATTGATAATATAGCTAATCCTGCTGTTTCTGTTCTAAGTATTCTATTACCTAATGAAATAGGTTCGATTCCGTTTTCCTTGGCATATTCTACTTCACTTTCACAAAATCCTCCTTCGGGGCCTATGAAAATACCTACACTCATATTACTTCTTATTTTATCAATAACAGATTTTGTTGAAGACATATCTTTAAAATTTTCATAAGGTATCATCCCTACCTGAAGATCCCCAGCCATTTTCACAGCCTCCTTAAATGATAAAACATTATGGACTTGGGGAATCACTCCACGTTTAGACTGTTTTGCCGCACTTTCAGCTATTTTCTGCCATCTTTTTAACTTTGTAGCCTCTTTTTTTTCATCCAACTTAACAACACATCTTGAAGTTGATACAGGAATAATACCTGCTGCCCCCAGTTCCACTGCCTTTTGGATAATAAGTTCCATCTTATCATTCTTTGGAAGTCCCTGAAACAAATATAATTTACCTGGCAATTCAGTTGCATCATGGGAAACATCACAAATTTTTGCAATTATCTCATCTTCTTGTATCTTATAAATGACGCAAGTATAATCGCACCCATTTCCATCACTAATAAGAATATCTTCTTTTTCTTTCATTCGAAGAACATTCTTAATATGATTAACATCTCCGCCTACAATAGATATATATTCTTCTTTAACATTTTGGGGTTGTACAAAAAAATGATGCATATTAAATCCTCTTAGCTGTGATTGATGACCAATCCTTTTGTCTTGTAATCTCTAAAATCTCAAAATTACCATTATCTTCTATAGCCTTTGCAACTTCAGCTTCTTTTGTGTTGATAATACCAGAGGTAATAAATAAACCACCAGTTTTTAAATGAGCTGGCACAATCGGTGTTAATGGCAATAAAACATCTGCTAAAATATTTGCAGCAACAATATCGTAACAATCATATCCTATCTCATCTTCAAGGGCTTTATCTTCTAATATATTACCTGTATATACTTTACATTTTTCTCTATCTATATGATTTACTTCTAGATTTTCTCCTGTAGCAATCGTAGCATTCTCGTCTATATCCACTCCTACTGCAGAGTCCGCACCAAGTTTCAATGATACGATTGAAAGTATTCCACTTCCACAACCTACATCTAGGACCTTCATATCCGGTTTAACATATTTATTTAATGCCCTCATACATAACTGTGTTGTTTCATGCATTCCTGTACCAAAAGCAATACCTGGATCTATCTCAATCAACATCTTTCCTGTGTACTCTGGCTTTACATCTTCCCAAGTAGGCTTGATTACTATGTCATCCACCATAAAAGATTTAAAGAATTGTTTCCAATTGTTTATCCAATCTTTATCCTCTGTCTCTGATTTCACTATAGTACCTTCACCAATATCTGTAAATTGTGATAATTCCTCAAGACCTTCCCTAATACCATCTAAAAGCTCTTTTTCGTTGCTATCATCCTCAAGATAAAAACTCAAATAGCATATTCCTTCATCTATAGGTAGTATTGGTAAAAAATCAATAAACATTCTTTTTTTATCAGCTTCAGAGATTGGAAGATTGTCCTCAATCTCCACACCGTCTACACCTACGTCTATCATCATTGCAATAACTAAATCTGATGCCTGCGTTGTTGTCTTTAATCTGTATTTAATCCACTTCATCCTAAAATTCCTTTAACCTTTTATATATTGCGGCTAATGGCAAACCTACTACGTTATTGTAATCACCCGATATACTAGTGATAAACTTAGCTCCAATACCTTGAATACCATAGCCACCTGCCTTATCTGCCGGCTCCTTTGTTAAAATATATTCGTTAATCTCTGCATCTGTCATCTCCACAAAATTTACTATCGTCTCTTCATGGAAGGTGACACTTTTTAATTTCCCACCCGCTTTTTTCAAAAGACTGACACCGGTCATCACCTTATGGGACTCTCCAGAAAGCATCTTTAGCATATTGTAGGCATCTACGTCATCCTTTGGCTTTCCAAGAATTTTTCCATCTATAGTTACCACGGTATCTGCTCCAATTATAGCTATGTCCTCACTATTTTCTTTAATGGCTTCCCTATTATTTTCAAACCCATTTTCAGATACACCAATATCTTCTATAGAATCATATACTGCCTTAGCCTTTATATATGAAAGTTTTTCTACCATAGCAGCAGGGTCAACTTCATTTATATTTTCATCGGCATCACTTACCATAACACTAAATTTCAATCCTATTTGAGATAGCAACTCGCTTCTCCTAGGTGATTTTGATGCTAAAATTATATTCATATTTTTAACCTTTCGTAAAATCTTAGTATATTTTTAGTCTTCCCATTCCCTAATTCTATAAGTAACACCAATGCCATCACAAATCTTTTGACACTGTGCTTCTTCTTCATGGGTAATTGTGGTATCAACTGTAGACATAACAACATTTGGAACGTATTTTTTAGCTTCTCTTGCAAATTCAATCATTGCATCAAATGCCGCCACCCCAAACTGACTTCTCACTATATCCTGATATTTTTGGGGATCTGGATTATTTAAACTTATAGAAATCGTGTCGATAAGTCCCTCTAGTTTTGGAGTTATATCTTCCTTATTAATGAGGTTTCCCTGACCATTTGTGTTAATTCTAATAGGTTTATTGTACTTTTCCTTTATATACTTAGCAACCTCTAGTAAAACATCAATTCTTTCTGTTGGCTCTCCGAATCCGCAAAATATAATTTCGTTGTATTTACTAACATCGAATTTTTCTAATGCATCAATAGCCTCATCACGTGAAGGCTCATGTTCTAACCACAGACTTCCCGAATTATCCATTTCTTCTCTTGTTTG
The DNA here is from genome assembly GCA_012520815.1 of Clostridiales bacterium. Taxonomy (GTDB): domain Bacteria; phylum Bacillota; class Clostridia; order Lachnospirales; family Lachnospiraceae; genus SVEL01. The sequence goes on along the minus strand of JAAYNM010000041.1, from coordinate 21,866 downwards.
ACGGAGGCAAAAGGTGCATGCCGACGAACATCTATTTGTTAAATTAACATATAAATTATTATGGTATTCATAAAAAATATTCATTGCTTTAGTCATTCTTCATCCTCTTTTCTCTACATAGCTTTTCTATTACTTTTTTACTATATTATAATTGGTCTGTTATTTCAAGGAGTCAATAACTTCTTCAAAACATACGCCATCTGTTTTTGGTACTTCGTATTTTTCGGTGGCAATATTACATTTTTTAATAAAATTACCAGCCTTTCTAACTGATGTCTCAAAGTCCACACCGTTAACACAGTCCGCAGTAATAATGGATGCAAATATATCGCCTGTTCCACTTCGCTCCTGTCCAACTCTTTTCATTCGAATGATTTTCTTTATCTTGTCCTTTTCATATACGACATTTCCGATGTATTCACCCATTTTCACACCAGAAATCACAATTTTCTCAGCCCCAAGATCAGAAAGCTTTTCTACCATTTGAAATAATTCCTTAGATGTGAACTTCTCTCTATATTGTGTATCAGTTAAAATGCATGCCTCTGTTACATTTGGAGTAAGTATGTCTGCATAGCACACCAGTTTTTTCATCTCTTGACACATAGCATCATTATAGGTGGCATACAACTTACCATTATCTCCCATAACAGGGTCAACAATAACCTTCGTACCTTCCCTCTTAAAGTCATTGATGAATTTTTCCACTATTTGAATCTGCTTTCTTGAACCCAAAAATCCACTGTATATCCCTTGAAATTCAAGATCTAGTTTCTTCCATTCATCAATATATTCCTGCATTTTATCTGTATAATCATCAAAAAAATATTCTTCAAATCCCGTATGATTTGAAAATACACTTGTAATTACACTATTACATTGAATTTTCATATGGGATATTATTGGTAGGGATACTGCTAAAGAGCATCTACCAAAGCCCGTAAAATCATTAATTACAGCAACTTTTTTTTGTTTATTATGATTCGGTATTTTCATGTCACCACTTCCATTTCCTTATGTTCAATGAAATATTGTAGCACCTAATCTTTTCAATGGCTACTAGAAAATTTAAATAAGGGGCTAAAATTTAAGATTTTTATCCTAGATGTTTTCCATTTTCTCAAGCATATATTCCCATACTACTTCGCGATTTGTTTCATTATGTATTTCATGCCTCATACCATCAAATATTTTATATTTTGTTTTTGTATAACCAACAGCTTTCATTGTATCCACTTCTGCCTTTAAATGTTCTTCATTTTTTATACAAACATCATCCTGTCCTGCAATAAAATAAATCCTGTTTGAGGGTGTAACATTCTTCCATTTTTTCTTTGAATATATATCCACCATTAACCTAAATAATGTTGAATATCCATTGAGTGTAAATGTAAAATTACATTTTTCGTCATTGTTGTATTTTGCAACCACTTCTTTATTCGAACAAAGCCATGCATTCCTGCCCTCGCTTTTAAATCTTTTTTTCATTGTACGATAAAATAATTTATCTAATAATTTAGAATTATCTTTTTCCTCAAAAATCACTAACAATATCTCTGTCAAAATCACTCCAAAATATTTCCCGATACTATCTGCGGGTGCGCCTGATAAAAATAACATATCTATTTGATTTCCATATTTTTTTACAAAGGATCTTGCAACAATAGAACCCATACTATGACCAAACATTATTACTGGTAAATCCGGATAATTATTGTGAATGTATGCATTTACTGCGTAAGTATCTTCTACTAGAAGTTTCTCTCCTCTCTCTCCAAAATACCCATAATCCTTATAAAAGGATACATTTTCCCCATGCCCTCTCATATCTGGAATAACGCAAATATATCCATGAGATGTAAAAAAATCCAACATTTTATTGTATCTTTCCTTATGTTCACACATACCATGTAGGATCTGAATCACGCCTTTTATTACATTTTTAGATTCCGGTTTTCTTTCTATAGTAACTACTGGCAAATCATTTAAAGTTTTGTAGTTTTCATACATATTTGTATCCATTCTCCTCTCCTTCGTATTTATATAATATTATCTAATATTTCTGCCGGTATTTTTAAGTTACCCTTTCCAATTCCCAATTGTATGTTGGGCTTATTTGCCCCATGAAAATCACTTCCTCCGGTAATAAAAAGATCATATCTTTTTGCTGCCCCTAAAAGCATTCTGTCGTCCGCTGGTGAATTTAGGGAGTGAAGGGCTTCAATTCCCTGCAATCCCAGTTCTTTTAAATAATTAAATAAGCTCATTAATCTGTCACGCCCCAAACCATATAGGAGTGGATGAGCTAGTACAGGGTGACCCCCTGCCTCCAAAATAATATTAATAGCGTCCTTCGGAGATACACGTTGTCTTGGAACGTAGTATGGCCTTCCCTTGTTCAGGTATTTGGCAAATGCCATATCTTTATGATTTATATATCCTGTTTCTACAAGATATCTTGCAAAATGTGCTCTAGTAATAGAAGCGTCTCCAAATTTATCTCTTAATTTGTCCTCGCTGATATCTACACCATCCTGTCTCATTAATTCTATTATCCTTACATTCCGTTGCTTTCTTTCATCTTGAAGGATATCTATGAGCTTATTAAAAGCAACATTTTTGTAATCTATATTTAGACCCAATATATGCAAATCTCCACCATTAAACTCTGACGATATTTCTATGCCAGGGATAAGTATAACACCCAAAATACTTGCCGCCTCCATAGCCTCATCTATGCCTGATATCGTATCATGATCGGTCAGTGCTATAGCATACAAATCCAAGGTTTTAGCAAGTTCTACTATTTGGGTGGGTGAAAGTGTTCCATCCGATTTATTAGAGTGAACATGTAAATCAATATATTTCATAGTAACTCCTATTCGTGCATCATAGGTTCAAATCTACGTTTATTTTCAATACTTTTTTCAAAATTTTTAATAATCTTTTATCAATTTTATCCTCTACATCTAGTCTTATTACCTCGCCCCATTGACGTTTTTTAGCTGCTTTATTCTTAATATTAGTAGTTACCAAGTACAGTAAAATTAATAGCCTCTTCCTTAATCCCTATCAATGCATTTCTTACAGCCACATCTCCTAAATTGCCTTCTATATCTACGAAAAATCTGTATTCCCATTTTCTACCTTCAATCGGTCTTGACTCTATCTTTGTCATACTTAAATGATTGTAAATAAAATGAGACATAATATTATATAATGACCCTGCTTCATGAGGAATTTCAAAACAAACACTAACTCTATCTGCATTTCTTGTATATATTTTCGAGTGTCCTATAATTACAAATCTTGTGGTGTTTCCTTCTTCGTAATTAATCTTTTTTTGTAAAACTTCAAGCCCGTAAATTTTTGCTGCTCGCTCACTTGCGATTGCTGCCTGAGTAATATCTTTTTCATCACTTACTTTTTTAGCACTAACTGCATTATTGGATAGGCTAATTCTATTCCAGTTTCTATTATCATCTAAAAATTTGCTACACTGCATAAGTGATTGTGGATGTGAATATACCACTTTTATATCATCCATGGAGGCTCCTGGAACGCCCAATAACGCATGCTCAACTTTAACCGAAGTCTCTCCAACAATATAATTATCATATTCAATAAGTAGGTCGTGAACTTGTGAAATAGCTCCTGCTGTGGAATTTTCAATTGGCAATACAGCATAATCGGCTCTACCACTCTTTACTTCCTCCATAGCATCCCTCCAAGACTCTACATGATATATATCACTTTTTTCTCCAAAAAATTGACAAGTCGCGTCATGTGCATATGCTCCTTCTAGACCTTGAAATACTACTTTCACATTTTCCTTTAATACTTCTTCCACCATTTCAAAACTAAGTTCTTCTAACAAACCATGCTCAGACAAAATTCTATATTGCAGTTTACGGCTAATGCTCATCAACTGCTTAAATAGTTCTTCCACACTGCGCATATCAAATTCATTGGTGGTTAAATCACATACTTTACTTATCTTCTGCGTTTCTCTAGTTCTATCTAGTACTGGCTTACCTGCACTAATCTTATATTCAGCGACGTCTTCACAAAGTCCCATTCTCTTTTTATATAATTCTACAATTGATTCATCCACCCTATCTATCTCTTGACGTATTTTATTTAAATCTAACTGTTCCATTTTCTTCCTACCTTCTGATATATAATATACTATACAAACTTACATACATAAGTTAAATACAAGTTAAATCTTACCACAATCCCTCCCCAAATTCCACCAAATTAGTTATTTCCCCTTTAATGTTGCAATTTAGTTATAAAAAAATTATAATGATGCTTACTTAGATTTCGTTATGGAGGAAATTATGGATTACATAAATATTAAAAGACTAAAAATTTACGCCCATCACGGCGTTTTTGAAGAAGAAAAAAAGAACGGACAGTATTTCTATATATCAGCAAAACTTGGCGTAGATACACGTATTGCTGGAAAAAGCGACAACCTAATTCATTCTATAAATTACGCAAAAGTTTGTGAACTAATAAATGATATCGTAACTGGCAACACTTTTGATCTTATTGAAACTGTTGCAGAAACCATTGCAGAGGCTATTCTTCTAACATATGACTCTATTTTGGAAGTGTCCATTGAGGTTTCCAAGCCAAGTGCACCCGTAGGTTTACCATTTGAAGATATCTCGGTTTCAATCACTCGCAAATGGCATACTTGCTATATTGCACTAGGTTCAAATCTTGGCGACACTAAAGCAAATCTTGAAAATGCCGCCCTGAAAATCAATTCAAACAGGAATTTCAAGGACATGCTTGCATCTACTTTTATATCCACAAAACCCTATGGTTATGTAGATCAACCCGACTTTTTAAATGGAGTTATTAAAATCAAAACCCTTCTTACTCCTTTCGAACTACTAGATTATTTACATACACTTGAAGAGGAAGCAAAAAGAGTCCGTGAGATCCACTGGGGACCACGAACTCTCGACCTAGATATTCTTTACTATGATGATATAATTCTTGATGATAAGAACCTTACGATTCCTCACACGGGCATACCAAATCGTGATTTTGTCTTAAAACCTTTGGTTGAAATTGCTCCTTCACATCTTCATCCAATCAAGAAATTAACTTCTCTTGAAATGTTAAATCAATTAAATACTAACCTGAATTAACTTTTTACTAACTCTATATCCATTCTATATCACCCCTAAATAGCTACTGTCTTAGTAGCTATTTTTCTTTTGGCTCAAATAATTCAGGTATGGTTATTCCATTTGTAGATACCCTAAATAACAACTTGGTGTCTTCAATTTTTGTGATGTAGTATGTGTATGTTGATGTAATTGAAATATTGAAACAATCACCTAATACAACATCAATAGCGTTTTCCCCATTCAAATCCATTCTTACTAATTTATGATCATCAAGAGAATTTTCGGCTTGATAAAAAATAACATTGCTATCTTCACTAAGATTGTAGTTTACTACCTTATCTGATGATAAAACTTCCTTTTCTTCAGTCGCCATATTCATTCTAGAAAGGGCTCTATTGTTGTCCAAATCGATATAGTACATATAATTATTGCACACTATGGGCATATAAAAGTTTCCTGTTTTATATTGCGTAATCTCATCATTTTCTGTATTGAGTCTCATAATGTTATGATTACCATCTACCTCTATAAAGAATATATTTCCTGAAGAAATTGAAATTGGTGTATAGCCTCTATCCGATATTTTTATCTCATCATCTCCATCTATACCAACCTTATATAGCTGATACAAATTTTTATCATCATAACTTCTAAAATATAAATAGTTGCCACTTAAAGCCACGTTGTCTACAATTCCTGTGTGAAGAGCCTCCGCCTTTGAATCCCCTTCCTGAATCCTAAACAGTCCATACAATGCACCTCTAAACACTACTTCCACGCTACTTTCATGATTGAAACGTTCATAGTAGATATAGTCATTATATACGTTAATATACGATACTTTATCATTATATATTTTCTTTACGTTTGAGCCATCCACATCCATAACATACAATGAATCCTTATCATAGGGATTTGAAAAGTATACTTTTCCATCCGATTCGCAAAAGAGTCCTCCATTGTATAAATTTCCTGCTGTATTTCCTACTGCGTGCTGGTCATTATATTCCATACGGCCAAAAAACCATGTACCAAATATTACAACTGCAATAACAATTAAAATTGATACAATAATAATCTTTTTCTTCATTCGACACCTCACTTACCCTCTTCCGAGGATTTTCTCTGTCATCCTTAATACTCTATAATTTTCTTTTACATCATGCACTCGAATAATGGAACAACCTTTCATCACACCTATCGTAGTCGTAGCCAATGTTCCCTCTAGCCTCTCCTCAACCGGAAGTTCTAATGAGAGTCCTATCATTGACTTTCTAGAAGTCCCAAGTAAAATCGGGCATCCTAGTCTATGTAATAATTCAATTTCGTTCATAACACAAAGATTTTCTTCTAATGTTTTTGCAAAGCCAATTCCCGGGTCCGTAATCATCATTTCTAACCCCAGACCAGCCTTTAGACCTATATCAATGCTTCCTTGTAAATCATCTAATATATTCTGCATTAATGACGTATATGGTAATTGATTATTTGTTCTATTATGCATAATACAACACGGAATTTTTTCTTTTGCAGCTACCTGAGCCATTTTTTTATCTGCTTTAAATCCCCATATATCGTTTATAAGATTGGCACCTGTTTCTATTGCTGCCCTTGCAACTTCAGCCTTATATGTGTCAATTGATATTGGTATATCAAAGTTTTCCTTGATTTTTTTAATGTATGCGGTTACTCTTTCTATCTCTTCATCCTCAGATATGGGAATATATCCTGGCTTCGTTGATTCTCCACCAATATCTATTATGGATGCACCATTTTCTATCATATCTTCTACATGATTAAGTGCGACATCTATGTTACTCCATTTTCCACCATCTGAAAATGAATCAGGTGTAACATTTAAAATACCCATAATATAGGCTCTGTTTTGTAAATCAAATTCTCTATTTCCAATTTGCATACTTTAACCTCTCAGCGTATCCCTTAACTCCCTTAAATATGATAGGGAACCAAAGGCTAAAACTACATCATTTCTATAGGATAAAGCTATATTTATTGCCTTTTCCATTGTGTCAGCATATACAACGTTGCAATTCACCTTTAATAATTTTTTTCGCAAAATCTCCCCATCTAGTCCTCGCGTATTGTTCGGTGTGATTGTTACGATGTTTTTTGCCTTACTTCCAATTATTTCTATTTCTGCTTCATAATCTTTATCCGATAAAACGCCTATTATAAATGTGACTGTATTACCTTTAAAATATGTATCAATTGTAGATGAAAGTTCCACTACAGCATCTACATTATGAGCACCATCTATATAAATATCTGGTTCATTGCTTATCTTTTCAAATCTTCCAGGAAGTATTGCCTTTTGCAAACCATCACAAATATAATTCTCTAGATTAGATTTATTATATTTGCTTGTGTCATCTTTCCATAAATCTTTGGACTCTCTAGTACCATCATTATTAATGATATTAGGATATTTTTCTACAAGAATCTCTATTGCCTCTATAGCAAGGGCCGCATTTTTTCTTTGATAACTGCCCTGCATAGCAAGTTCAATATCATTATAGCAGTTATTGTTACTAGATACATAACTATATCTATTATTTTTTTTATTTTTCTTTAATGCTCTGGCAACTCTATAATCTGAATTCAGTGACTTAGCCCTTGATATAAAGATAACCTGCGCCATATTATCCATATTTGATATTACCACAGGGCAATTCCCTTTGATAATTCCTGCCTTATGTGTAGCTATTTCCTCAATAGTACTTCCTAGATATGTCATGTGGTCCATACTTACAGACGTAATTACAGATAATAGAGGTGTTTCAATAACATTTGTTGCATCGCTATCACCACCCATACCGGTTTCTATAATCGCAACATCACATTTTTTCACACTAAAATACAAAAATGCCATGGCTGTTTCAGTCTCAAAAATAGTAGGATAAATATCCTCCTCCATGAGCTTCTCCATAGCATATTTTATTTTCTCTACTAAAAAAGAAAAATCTTCCTGAGAAATATTCTCTCCATTAATTTTAATTTTCTCTAAGTATTCAAAGACTACAGGAGATGTATATTTTCCTACATTTAGTCCGCAGTTTCGCAATATATTCTCAATAAACGCAATTGTAGAGCCTTTTCCATTGGTTCCAGCCACATGAATAACTCTTACATTTTTCTCTGGATTGCCTAATTTTTCTAGTAATCTTTGAATATTATCAAGGCCTAGCACACTTTGAAAGTGTGCTAGACTCTCTATATAATCCTTAGCAGTTTTAAAGTCCATAACTTAAGCCTTCTTTGTTCCACTTCCACCACGCTTTGTGGTCTTTATTTTTCTAAGTTCAACTTCTTTGCCTTTACATTCCACAGTTACATTGTCCCCTGCGTCTAACACATAAACATGGGTTATATAATCAGATTCTTTAAGTTTAATTCCTCGGACACCAAGGGCTCGCCTTTTCTTTTCAGGAATCTCTCTAAGAGGGAACCTCAGGAATACACCATTTGCTGTTTGCAATACTACAAGCTCATTAGAAAAAATACCATCTTCTGCATTATCCAGTGTTTCTCCAAAATTAAAAGTTTGCTGAATCATTCCATCACTGAAATCCTCAGTAATATCAAATCCAAAGGCTTCCATACCAAAGTCATTATCCATTTCTATTGTATCGTCATATCCACCGCTAAGTAATACTGGCGAAGTTTCCTCTGATGCAGGAATTGATGTCTTGTCTATTGCATTCGTAACTGTTACATTAACAAGTTTATCACCAATAGATAATCTCGTACCAGCAACAGTTCTCTTTTTTACATTGTATTCTGATGCATCTACTATCTTCATCATACCATTCATTGTTGTAAGTAATAATTTTTTACCGACAATAGAAGAATATGAGCATATATACACAATACTCTCTCCACTACTATCATAATTACCTAGATTATCAATCGGGGTACCTTTATCTCTAAACTTAACAAATGGTATAGATTGAATTTTAATTTGATGAAAATTACCTGTATCTGTAAATACACAAAGTTTGTCTGTATTTAGGCAAGTAAACACATATTTATTGTCATTATCTATAGTTTCCCTATTTCTTTCATATGAAGCCATATCAATGGTTTTAGCATAGGAGAATCTATCCATAACAAAAACTACTTCTTGCTCAACAAATTTCACTTCCTCAAATACCGCTTCTTTTCCATCCTCTATAACAGTTCTTCTTGGTACAGCGTATTCCTTTTTAACTCTTTCCAATTCCTTAATAATAGCCTTCGCCATTACTTTTTTATCACCAAGAATTTCCTCATAGGTAGCAATTCTTTCTACAATATCAGCATAATCCTTTTCAAGAGCCAATATCTCAAGACCTATTAATTTTGCAAGTCTAAGATCTAAGATAGCCTGAGCTTGTTTTTCTGTAAAATTAAGCTGGCTAGCGTATAACTCAGATTCCTTATTTTTAAACTTGATATTATCCGTTTTTCCGCTGATTAAACATTCTCTAGCTTCCTTAAGACTGTTTGAACCACGTAAAATTTCAATTATTAGATCAATTATATTACAAGCTTTTATTAAACCTTCTTTAACTTCCTTTTGCTCAAGCTCCTTTGCTAAAAGAGTATTGTATTTTCTGGTTGTAACTTCAAATTGAAAGTTTACATTATGTTTAATAATATCTTTTATTCCTAACGTTTCTGGTCTTCCATCCACGATAGCTAACATATTCACACCAAAAGTATCCTCTAACTTTGTTTTCTTATAGAGCATATTTTCTATTTTTTCAACATCCGCATTTTTCTTTAATTCCAGAACAATTCTAATGCCATCTTTAGAGGATTCATTGGAAATATCTACAATTTCCTGAGTCTTTTTTGTCTCTGCCAAATCACAAATATCTGAAATAAACTTACCTATTCCTGCACCAATCATAGTATATGGAATTTCAGTAATTACAAGTTTATCCTTCTGGCGTTTATTCTTTGCTGGTTCAAATTCTACTTTGCCACGAAGTTTTATTTTTCCCATACCGGTTTCATATATATTAAGTAATTCACTTTTGTTTACAACTAATCCACCTGTTGGGAAATCCGGTCCTGGTATAAGTCTCATCAACTCTGGGGGTGATATATCATTATTCTTCATATAAGCAACTACTGCATCCACAACTTCACTTAGATTGTGAGTTGGTATACTAGTTGTCATACCTACAGCAATTCCCTCGGCTCCATTTACAAGAATATTAGGTACTCTAACTGGAAGAACCACTGGTTCTTTTTCTGTTTCATCAAAGTTAGGTGCAAAATCCACCACATCCTTATCTAAATCTGAAAGATATACATCCTGAGTATATTTCTTCAACTTAGCCTCGGTATAACGCATAGCAGCAGCACTATCGCCCTCTATTGAGCCAAAATTTCCATGTCCATCAATAAGAGCCATTCCCTTTTTAAAGTCCTGAGAAAGAACTACTAGGGCATCATAAATAGAACTGTCTCCATGAGGGTGGAATTTACCCATAGTATCACCAACAATACGAGCTGACTTTCTATGTGGTTTATCGTGATTTAACCCTAATTCATCCATAGCAAATAGTACACGCCTTTGAACAGGCTTTAAACCATCTCTAATGTCCGGGAGGGCTCTTGCACAGATTACACTCATTGCATAATCTATGTATGACTTTTGCATTACTTCAGAATATTCTGTTCTTATAATTTGTTCTGCCATTTTGTTTCCTTCCTTTATACATCAAGTTCTGCATCATGTGCATGCTCATGAATAAATTGTCTACGTGGTGCAACTTCACTTCCCATTAACATACTTGTAACATCAGATGCCATTTTTGCATCTTCAATTTCAACAAGCTTTAATATTCTAGTCTCTGGATTAAGAGTCGTTTCCCATAACTGTGAAGCGTCCATTTCACCAAGACCTTTATATCTTTGTAACGTAAATGATGTTCCAACGTGAGTTTTTCTATATTTCTCTAATGCTTTATCATCATATAGGTACTCACCCTCTCCTTTTTTCGGTATAACCTTATAAAGGGGAGGCATAGCCAAATATATATGGCCTTCATTTATGAGTTCAGGCATAAATCTGTAAAAGAATGTCAACAACAATGTAGCAATATGAGCTCCATCTACATCGGCATCAGTCATTATAATTATCTTATTGTATCTTAACTTAGAAATATCAAAGTCATTTCCATATCCCTCTGAAAATCCACAATTAAAGGCATTTATCATCGTTTTAATCTCGGCATTTGCTAGTACCTTGTCTAATGTTGCCTTCTCAACATTAAGAATCTTACCTCTAATCGGTAAGATTGCCTGTGTTCTTCTATCTCTAGCTGTTTTTGCAGACCCACCCGCAGAATCTCCTTCTACGATAAACACTTCACATTCCTCGGGATTTCTGCTTTCGCAGTTTGCTAACTTACCATTGCTGTCAATAGAAAATTTAGGTTTACTCAAAAGATTAGTCTTTGCTTTTTCTTCAGCTTTTCTAATCTTTGCTGACTTCTCTGCACAAGCAATAACTTGCTTTAGTGTTTCTAGATTCTTATCAAAGAATAACTGGAGTTCTTCACCTGTAACCTCCCCAGCCACTCTACCCGCATCTGGATTATCCAGTTTCGTCTTAGTTTGTCCCTCAAATCGAGGATCTGGATGTTTAACTGCTACAACTGCTGTCATTCCATTTCTTACATCCTGCCCAGTGTAGTTTGCATCTTTATCCTTCAGAATACCTAGTTCTCTAGCATACTGATTTATAACATTGGTAAACTTTGTTTTAAATCCTGTAATATGTGTACCACCCTCTTGAGTGTAAATATTATTACAAAATCCCATTATATTTTCTTGAAATTCATCAATAAATTGAAAAGCCACTTCTATTTCAATTCCATCTGTACTTCTTTTATAATAGATAACGTCATGAACTACATCTTTGTCCATGTTTATATCTTTAACATACGCCTTAATACCATCTTCTTCATGATATGTTAAAGTCTCTTCTTCATCAAATCTTTTATTAATAAAGTTAATAGTCAAATCAGGATTTAAATATGCAGTCTCATGGAGTCTGCTTTTAATTGCATCTGCTTTAAAATAAGTTTTTTCAAATATTTCCTTATCAGGCAAAAATGTAACAGATGTACCTGAGTCATTTTTCCTACAAGTACCTACCTCTTTAAGTTGATACATTACTTTGCCTTGCTCATATCTTTGATTATAAACAATTCCATCTTTTTTTACTGTAACTTCTAGCCATTCTGATAATGCATTTACTACTGCTGCACCAACACCATGTAAACCACCAGATATTTTGTATCCGCCATCACCAAATTTACCACCTGCATGAAGCATAGTAAAAATCACTTCTACAGCCGGCAAGCCTGTCTTTTCATTTATTCCAATAGGAATACCTCTACCATCATCGGATATGGTTACAGTTCCATTTTTTTCCAAAGTAACTGTGATTTCTTTACAATATCCAGCTAAATGTTCATCCACTGAATTATCCACTATCTCATAAATCAAATGATTTAAACCCTTGTAAGATACACTTCCTATGTACATTCCCGGTCTTTTTCTTACTGCCTCAAGACCTTCTAGAACAGCTATACTATTGGCATCGTAAGTATTTTTTACCTTTGTTGTCATCTTCCTGCTCCTTTATATATTACAAATTTTGCTTATTTTTTTAGATATAAAATCATTCCAGGTCCCAAATCACTTGTAGGGCGAGCTATAAATCCAAAACGTTCATAGAACTTTTCTCTTCCTTTGCTACACATCAAACAAAGCATTATTTCAGTATTTTCTTCTCTAATGCCCTCTACATATGATACTACGCGCTCCATAAGTTGCTTTCCTACACCTAGTTTTTGACACTCTGGCAATATCACCAAGTCCTGTACGTAGCAAATAACCGCTCCGTCTCCAACTACCCGACTCATTCCTACAGCCTTATTGTCCAAAAATGCTGTAAATGTAATCAGACTATTTTTCAACGCCTTATCTGCTTGAGACTCAGATAATACCTTCCAATTGACCGCATTTCTCAGCCCCAGATATGTTTTCCTATCTAAGACATTTTCTTTTATTGTAATCAAGTTCTTTCCTCAACTTTACTTTGTTTATGAAATTTTTTTCCACAAAGGGCATATCAACTTAGTATAAATCATCCCAAATATAAAATCAAGTGACCATATAGCATACCCCATAACTACACAGACCACCAAGAAAACTATGGCATACTTAAATACGAAAGCATATCCATATTTTTCAGCGTCCAAAAAGTAATATGGATACCTCTTTAAACCTACAAGAGTGGTTCCGCCATCCATATATCTTCCTTTAATCAAAATAAATACAAAATAAATAAGTGGTGCTATTAGCCATTTAATTGGATCTTTCCTTTTGAACGATGGTTTTGGTTGAAATAAAATAAAATCCACCCAGGCGAGTATAGGTATCATATAATGAACAAATAAATCATTTATCGTCATCATAGGTGAGCTGTTTGCATTCATGGAAAAACCTACCTTTGTAAGTACTATACTATAAGTAAAAAAAGTAATAGTAATTACAAGTATTGACATTCCTCTAAAAAAAAGCATTGCTCTTGTATATGGTACAATCTCATCCTTGCGTATTTCTATAAAATTATGAACAACGCTAGCCAATGCTACAAAAAAACATAATATATTACTTTGTATCGTAAAATAAGATAGCATATTTATATTTCTTATAGAATCGGAAACACTTAAATGACGCATAATTCCATACCCACAGAGTCCTAAAAATATAAGTCTATACGTTAACGAAACGTATTGATTTTTTATATACATATGCTACCTCCTTTTCTTTTTAGTATCTGCAAAAGAATATTATTTATTATAAAAAGGGCGATATTATCGCCCTCATGTAATTTGTTTCTTATAAGTAGATGTCCAAATCGTCATCATCATATGAACCGTTTTCATATTCCCTAGTCCAGTCAATATTCCCAACTCTCTTAGGTTTTGCTTGATGTTTAACTGGCTTGAATTCTTTTCGTCCTTCAACTTGCTTTTTCTTCATAGCTTTTTTTTCTTTTTCAAGACGATTAATAATCTCAAACTTATCTGATGTTTGCTCCTTTGGCTTAGAATCCCTTGCTGCTGGTCTGCTTGTTCTTCTTACATCATCATCTTTGTCTTTATCGAAACCTTTAGAAAATCCACCGCTGTTTCTACGATAGCCACCATTATCATTCGACTTAAATTCTCTTGGCTTGTATTCTCCAGTTCCTTTATATTCTCCGCGTGGCTTATAGTTCCCATTGCCTCTATTGTCACGTGGCTTGTAATCTCCAGTCCCTCTGTTTTCACGAGGTTTGTAATCTCCACTGCCTCTATTTTCGCGAGGCTTATAATCTCTGTTTTCACGTGGTTTGTAATCTCCGTTTCCTCTGTTTTCGCGGGGCTTGTAATCACCGCTTCCACGATTATCACGAGATTTGTTATTATCGCCTTGTCTACTATCTCTTGGTTTGTACTCACGTGGTCTATCGCTTCCAGATCTTTCGTCTTTCCTATCTCTTTGTCCTTCATTTCTTGAAGATCTCTTGTCAGAACCTCTATAATCCTTCTGAACTCTCTCTTCCTGGCTCTGGTTATTTCCAGCACTTGTCGTAACCACAAAATTTTCCTCCTAGTAGTAATATTAAATTATCATAAACATGCTTAAAAAGCTCGAAAATACATAAATATTGTATTATATTTCGAGTTAAAGTCAAGTGATTTCTTCTCACTTATAAAATTTTTTTTAGAATATAGCTTCGTCATTTTCAAATAAGAATACAGCTAGTGATGACATAGATTTGATATCATCTTTATGTTTATGTATATCCTTAAGTGTACTATAAATGATTTTCTCATCAGGATAAGATAGTCTCTCTCCAATAAATATTCTAAGAGATTCAGGTAATGTATTTATAGCCCTCGCCTTTATTAGTTCCCCAAGGAGTACTTCTACCTCCCCACCGCCAAGACAGAAAACATGCTTATGGGCTGCCACATATTGAACAATTTTGCCCTCTTCACCATTTAGATTTACACTGAATGCATTGTCATAAGACATATTAAGCTTACTAAAGAAGTATGATAATGATGATATTCCTGGAATATTTTTTATTTCAATCTCTGGATTGTCATTCAATACAGCAATTATCTTCTTTGCCTCACTAAAATATCCGGTATCACCTGCTATAAGAATAGCAATATTGGCATCCACATCAATAATTTCATTTTCAATGAGACACGTAATTTCTCTATATTTATTCAATTCAAACACTCGCACATCAGATTTAAAATCTTCTCCAAAAGCTTTAAGAAGCCTCTCATTTCCAATGATTATTTCTGCGTTCTTTATATAGGCCATTCCCTCCATCGTTATGTTTTTAGGATTGCCCATTCCTATACCTATAAGAGCTACTATTTTCATTTTTTATTCCTTCTTTTCTTTTTCCTATTATTTGCTGCCCTATTTAACATTATTAAATATATACCAGCCAAACTTACAACAATCACTACAATGATTACAATCACAAAAACAACTGTTTGCTTCCTATCATTGTTTTTTTGTGTCTCTATAATATCTTCTGCTACTGCAATACTTTCTGCTATTGCTATGCTTTCAGATTCTAATTCAGCCTCATGTGCTGCTATGCTTTCCCGTTCTAATCTTTCCTGTTCATCCTTAAATTGAGTTTTATAATCAATAAGATTTTTCATCAAATCATTGCCCGTGTCCACACCTACTGCCGATCTATATAGTCCAAATTTAGCGCAACTATATTCGTATTCATCATCAACATAGTACCAGCACCATTGTTGTGACACATGTAATTTATAACTTTCCTGTGCTACTTCAAGTGTGGTTTTTCCACCAAAAGAATCTAATGGAGTTCTACAGTCTAATATAACCTGATTTTCGCCATACAAATGCAAATATGTCTTTGGAACATCCCACACTCCGTATTTATCTGCCGAATTTGGATACTTCGAACTGTCCATAGAAATTTGCACTGCTTCCTTCATAGCTGCTGCTGTAAGCATATGTGTACCGTGCCCATATTCACCATTCTCGTCCTGTGCTACAGCCACTTGTGGTTTGAATTTTCTAATCATCTCCACCACGAAATCTAAAGTCTTTTCATATCCAAAAATTTGTTTAGCTTCCTCTAAGTTATCTGCATATATATCATCAAAATCTGCTGTGTAAGGATAATTTTTTACACCAGAGTGCCACAATCCATCTAATTTTTCGTGTTCTCTAATAGTTTCACCTGTCCAATATTGTGAAAAGTATACTACTTGAACCTCTAGATCTAGCTCTCCTGCATAATATGGTAGAATCCCTCCAAAAAATAGTATCTCGTCATCTGCGTGAGAAGATAAAAGCATTATGTCTGCCTTGTCACATTCCGGTTTCCAAACTTGAACATTGCTTGGCAACTCACCATCTGTATATAGGGTAATATCCGTAATTGTATTGCCACTATCCATAGTCATTGTAAATGACTTTGTAGCATCCTGAAATGATATATACTCATGTAAAAATCCGTTAGTACCACACTTTATTCCACCTTCGCCTAATCCAAGTGTCCACTCATTAACAGGACTTCCCCACACAATATAAGCACCTTTTATTGGGGAATTTGCTGTTACCGTTATCGTAGTTCCTCCACCCATCTCGATACTTGTGTAGTATGAATTATCTGTAATCAATGAAACATCTTCTCCACTTGATAACTCTATATTACCACCCACCGTAGTTGCTTCATCTGCATAAACTTTGTCTGACAAACATACCATAAATACTACTGTAAGAATACCAAGCATAGTTAGTAATTTCTTCATATCTTTCCTTTCGTATCCCTATAGGATATCCGCCTAAAATTCTTTTTTGAGTATACCTTTATTTTCTTACATTAGCAACCAGTTTTTATGCAACCACCTCCATATTTAGCTGTCAATTTCTGTGTTTTATGATTTGATTTTCATTTCAATTTTTCTGATTCATCACATTTTCTATTTGTTTTTATCTTCTATTATTTGTTATTCATCTTATTTTTAAATTTACTTTACTAATTTTATTGAGTTTGACTTTTGCCTGTGATATTATGAAGTAATTGATAAAAACTAACTTGAAAAGAGGTCATAAAATGGATAAAAAAGCTGAATTTGGAGAAGCACTCGCCGCTCTTGTAGAATATGCTACAGTACAAGGCAACGAACTTACAAAGGATGACATCACTTCTTATCTTTCAAATATAATTGAAGATGATACTATGTATGAAGCGGTTTACCAGTATTTATCGGACAACAAAATAAAGGTTAAAGGTTTTACTCCTTCTTGTGTACAATCAACAAAGAAAGAGGAAGATGCCCAAATAAACCCAGCTACTGAAACTGAAGAAGAATCTTTATTTTTAAATATGTATATGGATGATTTAAAGGATGTTGACGTTCTTTCTTTAGAAGAAAAAATGTCAATTATGGAGCAGGTTATAGAAGGTGACAAGTCTGCCATTAATAAGCTAACCGAAGCATATCTTCCATCTGTTATAAAGATTGCTGATGAATTTAAGGATTCTGGTATGAAGCATTCCGATTTAATATCAGAGGGCAATTTAGGACTGTTCGAATCTATTATTTCTTTAAAAAATAAGCCATCAGATTTGGATTTGTTTTTCGAAGACAGTATAAGAAATGCTATGAAAAATGCTATAAATACAGAAATCGGTATGTTAAGGACATCTTCATATGCTATGAACCAGGCCAATGCTGTAAGCGAAGCCACAACTCTTCTTGCTGATAAGTTGGGTCGTGAGGCCACATTACCTGAATTAAGTGAATACTTATCAATGCCTGAAGAAAACATTCGTGAAATAATAAAAATGTCACTAGATGCTGTGAATATTATTCCAGAATAAACCCTAAAATTCTAAAATTGTTTTTAAAAATCGGTATACCTACATCACCCATGTTGTCATAATATTATCACTTTGTACTTTAAAAATGCCCCAGAAACTTCACCTTTTCTTCAATCATTAGACGTTTTTAATCTAACTTTTGGGGAGCCGTTGAAATCTCTGAGGCATTAAATAATCTTATTCACCTTTTATTTTTCGTATAGTCTCACATCACCTTTTGTAGTATGCTTTATAGAATAAAGCATCTCATCAGCTTGTTTAATTATCTTTGCAAGTTCTTCATCGTCCTTAACATTGTCGCTAAACGAAATGCCTATTGAGCAAGAAACTGCTTTCTCTCTAGGGATAACTACCTGCCTACCAAGAAAGCTACTAATCTGGCTTACATATGCATTCTTAGCTAATATTGTATCTAGCGCCAACTTTGCTGTAACAAGGGCATTTTGCTTATTTGAGTTGATAAGTGTAATGAGAAATTCGTCTCCGCCGTAACGAGTGGCAAATCCGTTATTTCCTGCTATGTCTTTTAAAACTCCTGCGATTTCCTTCAGAATTAAATCTCCAACATCGTGTCCAAAAGTATCGTTGTAGTATTTGAAATTATCCAAGTCTATATACAGGATAGCCAAAGCCAATTTTTCATTTTTCTCTCTTGTAATGTTAATAATTTTTTCCACTTTGCCGTAGAATCCATCTCTATTATTAAGCCCTGTCAAATAATCTGTAACTGATGATTTTTGAAGTTTATGATTTATTTGCCTAATCTTATCAACACTTTCTATTCTATGAATAGCATTTAGTAATTGTCTAAAAAGAAGATTGAACATATTCAATTCTGTTTCATCAAGCAAATATCTATTTACATGAATATTCCAATTTTCTTTCATATATATACAACTAATAAATATACTATCTAGGTTCTCACTTACAAAGAATGGATTACATACCATTGAGCAAATATTATCCATATCAAATATAGAAAGTACGCGACTATAATCCTTGTGATTTTTCATAATCTTAGAGGTTGCAAATCCATTTCTGTTCTTCCGGAAATACATACTTAAAATATCCAAATCACCTTCGCTTAGATGGATTTTGCTGTTGTTGAAGTATACAACGGGTTTCCCGTTCTCAAAATAAATAAACACAAACAAATCAATACTAAAATTAAGCATAAATGCATTAGCTGCTGTGGATATAAGACTGTTTTTTGTCTTTCTCTCCGTGTCTAATATATTTTGCCAAATAGATATAAATTCTATCTGGTTTTTTAGATTATCATAATCTTTCAAAACACCTGCTTGGTGAATCCCTTTATTAATCTGATCTATTGTGTAATTCTTTATTTTTAAAGTGCCATTGAATTTCTCATAATCAGTATTACTCATGGCTGCTTTAATCTTGCTTAATTGGTATCTATATTTGTGCTTCTTTGCATAGTTGTAAGCTTCTTCAAGTGCTTTTTGTGCCTCATCACGTTTTCCTAAATATCGCAAAACTTCGGCATGAGATATCTTAAGCTGTGTCATACTGAAAAATTGATTACCATTGGATAATTGGTTGTTTTCATCAGCCAGTTTAAAACATTCGTCCGCTTGCTTATATGCCCTTTCCCTTAGGAATACTAAACCACTTACATAACGATATAAGAATAAGTCATCATCATTACCATTAAATGACTTATCAATCCTTAATTTTTCCCTTAAACTTTTCTCATTGTTTAAAACATGAGTCAGAAACGATTTATTAGTATCTAGAAATAAAATACATTCATAATCAAGCTTTAGTCTATATGCACATAATGCTAAGAGTCCGAAAATTTTTGAAATATTACATACCTGTAAATTATTAAGTTTCAATACATTTATAATTTTGACACAAGTTCTTAAATAGTCATAAGCATCTTCGTATTTTTCAGCCTGCATACAATTGATAGCCATATTATATAAAGTTTCACCCACATATTCCATGCGGTTCAGCTCCATATAAATATCTATAGCCTTATTGTAATTATCATTGGCTTTCTTAAAATGTTCCATCGTACAGTTATTGTATCCAAGTCCATTGTATATATCTGCAAGTTGGAATGGATTGTCCTCACCTATAACTTCCTGTAACTTGTTATAAAAATAATTGGTCACTTCAAAAAGCCCATTAACTGAAGTGAGCATTATATTCTTTCTGTATCCCCTTGTCACAAGCATCGTATTTCCAATGTTTTTTGCCAAATCAATTCCTTCTGAAAAAGAAAGAAGTCTATCATCAATATCTTCTATATTCTTCAAATTTTTGAATAAATCTACTGAATTGTCAAAAGCATAAATATAAATATATGCTAAGTGATTGTAATATCCATATTTCTCAGCTTTTTCAACGAAACCTTCTGAGACTTTTGTATCTCTAGTAAAGAAGAAAATATTATGCCAACCAGACATCTCCACCATGAGACTCAACAATTCTGCTTTAAATTGTAAATATTCATCCTCTTCATTTTCAGCAATTACATTGCAAATATCTGCGCACTTCTTTGCTTTCTCAAGATTTCCTCCATAGACTTGGGTTAACCCGTAAATATAGTGGTAATTGTAGTTTCTTTCTGCTGTATGATGAATAGAATTCATCTTCTTAAGTTCATCACAGATAATCAAAGAGTTCGATATGTCATTTGAGAATATGAGTACAAGACCATATAGCCTATACAAATCAAACTTGCACTGTTCGTCAATGTTAATATGTTCAATCTCTAATTTATTATATATTATGCGTAAATAGTATCCCGCTTGCTCAAAATCCAGAGCGTAATACATAGCTCTTAATTTCAATAAATATTCATAGACTTTCCTGCTGCTGAAATTGAATACACCATCATCAGCAGATACAAGCATCTGACCTGAGTCACCATCATATATGCATCCTGTATCGTTAAGCCTATCCATGTACTCATTCCAAACTTTATCAACATGTGGCAAAACCGACTTTAAATAATTGAAGGCAGCAAATAAAGCAATATTTTTATTATCATAGTCAAATAACTTTAACAGCAACTCAATAGTAGACTGTGATGCCATATGTATGTTGTCAATGATAATAAGAATCTTATGTCTCTGGCTAAGCTTTATGATAATATTAGCAACAGACTCCACCATCTTCTTATGCTCAAAACCTATTTCACCTAGGATGAATTCTTCGTCTCTCATACACATACCACTTTCAATATATGACTTAAAGAATGATTTTTGGAGTGGATATATATCAGACTCTGAGAGATATTCATCTAATGTTACATCGTGGTAGTATCTCGTATATATATTTTTAATTATATTCAAAAACGGTTCGTATGTCTCAACCATCTCTCTATTACTAAAGGTATGGAAGTACGTGTTAAATTCTGGATATGCCATCATTATGTTTTTGGCATCTTCAGATGTTATACTATAAGTATTATAATGTTTTACTACAGCAAAGTTGTTATCTTTTTCACCCACATTTGCTATAAGCCGTTTTGTTATGTTAACAGTAAAATCATCATTTCCTATTTTCATCTGTTCACCTCATAAGTTTTCACAATCAATTATTGAAATTATTATACCACTTTTAAATTTCATTCACAAGTACTTAAGTACTTGAGTTTCCGTAGTTTTATCCACAGAACCCTGTTTTTATCATATTTGTTATAAACAACTTTTAAAAAATGCCCAAAATATAAGGAATCCTATTCTTTTTTGTAGTAAAATTAAATCTCCACA
>JAAYNM010000040.1 GCA_012520815.1 Clostridiales bacterium | reverse complement strand
CATCATCAATCTCATATGTTATACCAAACAATGATTCATCAAATACTCTCTCAATTTCCACAACACTTGTTGTATTTTCTACAGATTTATTAGCCTCATAAATCCGTTCGTAATTATCGTCAAAAATGATAATTTTCCATTCGCCATCATATAATTCATAACGTATTTTTTCATAGGAAGCATACAATCCAGCAGGAATATTCTTATTCATCACACTAATTTCATCTATCTTGCTATGACGGAAGAATTACTAACTGTTCTTGAGTTCTACGCCGTCGGTGAATAACCTATAGCAGTTCTTTTGCATGCTGTCAAGGGTGGCGTCAACCTACTTCTGACTAAAATATCCACATTTTTTAAGCTTCAACTGAGCTTTTTTCTTTGCCCAGTTTTTTCATATGTCACTTGACACTATCTTGCTATGAGTTCAAATTATCTACTTCTTTCTTCTCTTTGTCGGTGTGGTTGGTTGTTGTTCCTCAGGTGGTGTGGCAGGCTCAGTAGTAACCGTTTCCGGCTCGCTTGGTGATTCTGTAGTTGATAGCTCCGCATCAGCTTCCATTGTAGTTGTATCTACTGTTGGTTGTTCCGTAAAGAACTGCCTTTAATACAAAAGGCACACTCTTCAAAAGAAGCTTCACTACTACAATCAAAATGTTTCCTAATCCCATACAGGACCTCCTTTCCGGGCATTTCCCCTACAAGTGACCAAACTTAAGGAAATGCCATCACTACTTGCTCCAATTCAGCCACGCATCGGAAGGATAAAAAAATACACCATCCCAAACTTTACTTCTTATTGAAGTCTAAGCTTAAGATGGTGTAGTCCATACCCTCTCCTGGTTTCATATTCAGTTTTACTGGTGCTTTTCTCCACCAATTTTACCGTAACTGATTAAAAAGATATAGTTGGAGCAACCTCTGAAACGCCCTATTTATAAGGCTTTCTTAAGCTTTTCACTATTATATCTCAATCCCCATTCTCCCATTTTGTGATTGCCTGTCTAGATACACACAACTTCTCTGCTAATTCATTTTGGGTGAGTCCTGCATTTTTTCTTGATTCTTTTAATTTGTCTGCTAATGTCATATTTTCCTCCATCTTACCATTTACATATGGTCATAATTTACTAGGCGTCTTGCCTGTGAACTTAATATATTCCAAACGACTAAATTTCGCAAGAAATGTAATTTGGCAAGCAGGCTACGGAGCGTGGCACGCTTGATTTTACTGACTTTTCATCTTATCTATTAAGAAACTTCAAATCTTTGCATGCTCTCAGATTCAACAGAAGCCTGAAATTTCAGCTCGTCCTATTGACAATCGTAAACTCTATGCGTATAATATAATTAACAATTAGGTTAAATGTTAAAGGAGTGTACGCAATGGGATTACAACAGACACTAAAAGCACTTGCCGATCCAATACGCCGAGAGATACTCAATATGCTGAAAAAGGGGCGAATGTCGGCGGGTGAAATTACCGAACATTTCTCGGTCACAGCACCGTCAATTTCAAGACATTTATCTGTATTGAAGGATGCTGACTTAATCAGAGACACCAGAGAAGGAAAATTCATTTTCTATGAAATCAACACCTCTGTTTTAGAAGAAACCCTGCTTTGGATTACAGATTTGAAAGGAGACAATGACAATGCTTAAAAAGAATAAATTTAAGGTCATAATATCGTCTATTATTATTTTACTTCCGATTTTATTTGGCATCATTATGTGGAATGATTTGCCGGACACTATGACGACTCATTGGGGCGCAGACGGAAATGCGGACAGATTTGGAGGAAAGGTATTCGCTGTCTTAGGTACACCTATCATACTTTTGATTTTCCATTTTGTTGGTTTGCTTTTTACTTCATTGGATAAAAAACAAAAGGAGCAAAATCAAAAAGCATTGGGTATGGTTTTTTGGATTATTCCGATTATATCCCTTTTTACAAACGGATTAATGTATCGTGCAGCTTTGGGCAAAGAATTTGATTTAGCCTTTTTTTTGCCGGCTCTACTTGGAGTAATGTTCATCTTTATAGGCAATTACTTACCCAAAGTAAAACAAAATAGAACGCTGGGCATCAAGATTTATTGGGCATTGAATAACGAGGAGAATTGGAATAAAACACATAGATTGGGCGGTAAGGTCTGGGTAGTTGGAGGACTTATTTTGATACTCTCCATTTTTCTTCCTCTAAAAGTGATGGTATGGGTTGTAGTATGTGCGATGGCTGCTTTGATAATTATCCCTGTAGTTTACTCTTATTCCATATACAAACAGCATCAAAAGGAAGGCATTGTATATGCTGAAGCTCCCAAAAGTGGTGCAGAAAAAATTGCGCTTAGAATAACCGCAGTCATCGTACCCATCATTGTATTAGGTGTTGCCATCTTGATGTTTACGGGTAACATTGAGGTAAAGTGTGAAGATACAGCATTAACGATCAATGCAACCTATTGGACAGACTTGGAAATCGATTATTCAGAAATTGAGACAGTTGAGTACCGCAAGGACTTAGATGTAGGCGTTCGCACAAGCGGCTTCGGATCGCCAAAACTATCTATGGGCATTTTCGAGAATGATGAATTTGGCTCATATACCTTGTATTCCTATACAGACGCTAAAGAGTATATTGTCTTGACTTCTGGCGAGAAAACCCTTGTTATCGGAATGAGTGATTCAGAAGAAACACTGACAATTTATGATGCGATGTTAGAGAAAGTAGGCAAGTAACGAAATCGGGTTGAAAAAGCATTATTTTAAGCCATCTTTATGTTCCTCTAATAGTCTTCTAATAATTTTTGTAGATATTCTTTATATTTTGCAGTTTCTTCCTCAGGAGACACAATTCGTACACCCCCACCAAGGCCTGCTAACCAGCCATAAAACTGTTGGCTTATAGTCACTTTAATTCGTGCCTTAAAAGTACCATCTTTACCAGGAATAAGAGGAATATCACTGCCAAATCTATCAATAACAACACCTGCTAGTCTATCTGGGAATATAATATCTAATGTCTCTTCTTCGCCGCCATACATACCAAATGTTTTACGAGAAAACATTGCCAGATTCATTTCTTTTGTTTCTTCACCTGCAGTTTTTGCAATCTCCGTCACTTCAATATTTTTCATCTTGTCCACGCGATAGTGCTTTATTATGTCTGAGTCCTCATCTAAACCTACCAGATAGTAATTTTCATCACTCCACACAAGGCTGATTGGACTTACTGCGTAAGTTTTGCCTTCTTTTCGTTGTACAAGTTTCTTTGAAGTATTCCACTCCAAATATATGAATTTTATCTGAACTTTAGTTGTAATTGCACGATGCAACTTATCTACATTGTAATAAATACTTTCATTACTTGTCTTTATCCTATCTGCCACATACACTTGACGTCGAAGTTCTTTTGCCTGATATGTGCTTGTGCATTCCTCTAATTTTTTTATCAATTCACTTGATTTCTTTTTACTTAAAAACTTAGATGTCTGTACTGCATCAACAAGAAGTTTTAGTTCTGGAAGTTCAAACCTATCTGAGGCAAGAAAATATCCTGTAGGATTTTTTCTCATCTCAATTTCCAGTCCATATGCCTGCAGTTTCTCTATATCAGAGTATATACTCTTTCTTTCAGCAACGATTCCATACTCGCCTAATTTTGATAGTATTTCTGACATTGTAATAATATGTTCTTCATCAGAATATCTTTTTAATATATCTGCTAGATATAGCAATTTTAGTTTATTTCCCGCCATAATATAGTATTCCTTTAATGTCTACGCAACTGATTAACTAACCATGCTCCGCTTTCTGTAAGCTCGTTGTCGCTAAATCCGCTGATTTTGTTGCAAGACGAACTAATAATAGATGCTGCTTCCGCTTTATTTGATAAACTCCATCCAACAAAGCTTATTTGATATTGATCTAAAAGTGCCATCCAAGTATTACCTGAATTTACATCATTCCAACCATTTCCTGATGCATCACAAATACTAAATTCAGATACAAATACTGGTAGACCTTTATTTAATGCATCTACAAGTTTTTGTCTGTTCCAATCCTTATGCGTTGCTGCATAGAAATGTAATGTGTACATAATATTACTAAAGCCAGTAATTGGATCATTTGCTGCAATATCTACATCCTGACTCCAAGTTGTTGTTCCTACTAAAATTACACCATCAGGATCATTTGCCCTAATAGTCTTTATTACATCAATGGCATATGGTTTTACATCATTAGACCAACTTATATTGCCATTTGGTTCATTACAAATTTCATATAAAACATTGTTATAATCTTTATATTTTGCTGACATTTTGTCAAAAAATGCAATAGCTTCATTTTTATATGTATTAGGATTTCCATCACTCAAAATATGCCAATCAATAATTATGTACATTCCAAGTTCCGTAGCATACGAAACTGCCTCTTCTACCTTTGCGTGCAGTGATTGATTATATCCAGCATTTGGATCTGAGTACATGGCTATTCTAATGACATTGCCACCAAAACTATCTTTAACTGTTGCAAACGTCTCCTTTGACACATACTGTGGAAACCATGCAATGCCATGAGTACTTACACCATTAAGCACCACTACATTACCTGCATCATCTACTAAATGTATACCTGATACATGGAGTTTTTTAATTCCTGAGTTATTAGAACTACTATTATTAGCCCTCGTAGTTGTCTCCTCGGGTTGTGGTGTAGTCTGTGGTATTGTAGTCTCTGGGACTGTAGTTTCTGGTTGCGTTGTTTCCGTCGTTGTGTCCACCTCAGCTGAAGTTAGTCCATCCGTAGTCTCTTTTACTTCCTTTGTTGTGCTACTTTGCTCCTCATTCCAAGTAGTCTCTTTATCTTCTTTTGAACTATTTTCGCTGCAGCTTACAAGCAGTATTATTCCTACTATTATTATTAATGATAGTGCTAATACCGCTCCAATTTGCATAATCTGATTCTCGGCAAATAATTTGCCTAATTTTTTTATCACACTTTTAAATTTTTCCATAATTATATTTTCTTTCAAATACATCGTAAAGTCAACAGAATAATACTCTTTTTCATATATTTAATAAGCTAGTGTTTTTATCCCTGTAAAGACACTGCAAAAATTTAAGGAGGTACGAAATGTTTCGTAAAATTTACAAAGTTACTACTAATCCTTTCGCTTCAAGACTCTTCAAAACAGGGGTCAATGTACCAGAATCTAAAAACAATCTTTTACCTAGTTCTTTATCTCACTCTACTTAACTTTATTATCGATAAATTAGTCTTCATGCTTATGAAAACCCATTACAGAATAAAAAACCCATTCCGCAATGTTTGTAGCATGGTCGCCTATTCTTTCAAGATATTTAGCAATCATAAGCATATCAAGGCAACTTTCTCCATCTGTTTTGTCATCCACTATCTTTTTCACCAATTCATTTTTTACTTCATCAAACAGATCATCAACCACATCATCATAATCTATAACTGATTGTGCCATGTTTATATCCTGCTTTATGAACGAGCTGACGCTATCGGTTACCATTTTTATTGTAGCTACGGACATGTCGCCAATATGATCCAAAATCTTGTCATCACAGTTTTCAACATATCTAACAAGTTCTGCAATATCTGCTGCCTGATCACCTATTCTTTCCATATCAGATATCATCTTCAAGGCACTAGATACCATTCTTAAATCACTAGCAACTGGCTGCTGCTTAAGTAAAAGTTTCATACATAATGCTTCGATATCCCTTTCCTTTTGATCTATCTTTGCTTCTATCTCATGTATTTCGTCTAAGTGCTCATTATCCTTTTTTACTAGTGCACCTACTACACCTGAAATAGCATTTTCACAAAGAATACCTAAATTTTTCATTTCATTGTTAAGCAATGTAAGCTGCTCGTTGTATTTTGTACGCATATCAACCAAACCTCCCTGTAATGTAATCCTCTGTTCTCTTATCCTGTGGTCTATCAAATATCTGATCAGTATCACCAAATTCGATAACTTCACCTAACAAGAAGAATGCTGTATTATCTGATATTCTTGCCGCCTGCTGCATATTATGAGTAACCATGATAATGGTATATTTATCTTTAAGTTCCACTGCTAAATCCTCAATCTTAGATGTAGATATTGGATCCAACGCACTAGTAGGTTCATCCATTAGCAACACTTCTGGATTTACTGCTAAAGCCCTTGCTATACAAAGACGTTGCTGTTGACCACCAGAAAGTCCTAGGGCACTATTTTTTAATCTATCCTTAACTTCATCCCATATAGCTGCTTGACGTAACGATGTCTCAACAATTTCATCTAACTTTGATTTCGACTTTATTCCATGAGTTCTTGGGCCAAATGCAATATTATCATAAACACTCATTGGAAAAGGATTTGGTTTTTGAAATACCATTCCTACTTTTTTCCTTAAAAGATTCACTTCTAAATCTTTATAAATGTCTACACCATCAAGATAAACATTACCTTTTATCTTACACCCAGCAATCAAATCATTCATACGATTTAGAGTCTTCAGGAAGGTAGACTTTCCACATCCTGATGGTCCAATAAATGCTGTAATTTCATTTTTAGGAATATTCATATCTATGCCTTTTAATGCCTTAAATTCACCATAAAAAAGCTCTAAATCCTTTATAGAAAACTTATCTTTCATTACTATTTCCACTATTGTTCACCTCTATTTCTAGTTAATCTACTAACTGCAAACTTTGATATTCCATTTATAAAAAGAACCACTAACAAGAGTATTACAGCTGTTGCATAGGCTTTTTCCGTATGGAGTCCTTCATTTAACAGTACATACATATGCACCGCTAATGTGCTAGTTGAGTTAAACACACTACTTGGTACTTTTGCCACAGTTCCCGCTGTAAAGATAAGAGCCGCAGTTTCACCTACAATACGTCCTATTGCTAGGGTTACACCTGAAAGTATTCCAGGAATGGCATCCGGTAAAACTATTAAAAAAACAGTTCTTAATTTACCAGCTCCTAGTCCAAAGCTTCCCTCTCTAAATGAATCTGGAACAGCCATCAGAGCTTCCTCTGTAGTTCTAATTATGATCGGAAGTATCATAATTGCTAATGTAAGTGCTCCTGCTAACATAGAATATTTCCATCCACATGCAAGTACGAAGAATAAATATCCAAATAATCCGTAAACAATAGACGGTATTCCTGAAAGAGTCTCCGTTGTAATTCGTACTATTGATACAAGTTTACTACCACGCTTTGCGTACTCTACCATGTAAATGGCAGCCCCTACACCAATAGGAATTGCGATTATTAACGTAAACACTGTCATTAGTAAAGTATTAACTATAGATGGCATCATTGACTGATTTTTCGTTGTACTTTTCCATTCAAATAGTTCTGGTGTTAAATTAGGTATTCCCTTTACCAAAATGTACAAGATAATGAATGCTAGAATTCCAACTGTTATAGCAGCTGAAAACCACACCATACCACGTATAATTTTTGAGCCAACATGCTTTTCATACATTCTCGCCTTTATTCGAGCAAAAATCTGTATCAATTTATTTTGATTTGTTGCTCTTTTTTGATTTACTGCTTTACTTTTTTTCATTATTACTTGTCGCCTCCCTTCCTCTTAATCAGAGAGAAGCACAGGTTTATCATTAAAATAAATACAAATAAAACTACTGCTGTGGCAATTAAGGCCTCTTGATGTCTGCCTTCTGCATATGCCATTTCTAACACTACATTTGCGGTAAGCGTTCTTACCCCTTCTGTAATTCCACCTGGGATAATAGCTTGATTTCCTGCCACCATTACAACTGCCATTGTTTCGCCTATTACTCGACCAATGCCTAGTACAACACCTGCCATGATGCCTGATCTAGCAGCAGGGAGTACCGCCCTAAAGATGCTTCTTTCCTTTGTAGCTCCCAGTGCAAGGGCGCCTTCATAGTAACTATCTGGTACTGCTCGAATAGCACTTTCTGAAACACTAATTATAGTTGGTAAAACCATAATACCTAAAATGATTGAAGCTGCTAATACACTCTTTCCTGCACCGATTGTATCTCTTAAAAATGGTACTATTACTACTAAACCGAAGAAACCATAAACGATAGATGGTATTCCTGCTAAAAGTTCCACTGCCGGTTTAATTACCTTGTATGCCTTCTTAGGACAAAATCTTGCCAAAAACACTGCACATAATAATCCAATAGGCACACCTATTATCAGCGCCCCTGCTGTTACATAAACACTGCCAATAATCATTGGCAGTATTCCAAACAATCCTTCAAGTGGTTTCCAGCTTGTTCCTCCTAGGAAATTTCCAATTCCAATTTCAAGCATTGCTGGAACACCACCTGTTAACATGAACAGACATATAAGGGCTACCGATAGAATGGATGCACAGGCACACATTGCGAATACTACCTGCATAATCTTTTCTTTCAATTTATTCATATTATCGCTCCATTATTATTTCTTTGTTACATCGCTCCATTTTGTGATTTCGCCTAAATAAATCTTCATAATCTGTTCAGATGTAAGATCCTTTACTTCATTATCTTTATTGATAATAACTGCGATACCATCCATAGCGATAGTTGTTTGTGTAAGACCCTCTGCCATTTCACTTTCCTTCACATCTCTTGATGCCATACCTATATCACATGCTCCTTGAATCGTAGATGTCATACCTGCACTTGAACCTGACTGCTGAATTTCAACTGTAATATCTGGATTAAGACTCATATATTCTTCTGCGAGTACTTCCATTACAGGGGCAACACTTGTTGAACCAGCTAATGTAACAGTTCCACTGAGCTTTGTTGCAGTATAAGATGTTCCAGATTCTGTACTAATATATCCTTCATCTGTAATAATTTTTTGTCCTTCATCACTCAAAAGAAAATCTACAAAATCACTTGCTATCTCACTTAAATCATCTTTTGTAGCAATATTAAATGGTCTCGATACTTTATATTTTCCAGCCTTGATGTTTTCAACTGTTGGCTCAACTCCATCTACGCTAACTGCCTTAACAGTATCACTAAGTGAACCTAATGAAACATAACCGATTGCTGCATCATTTCCTTCAACAGATGTTGTCATAACTGATGTTGAATTTGTAAGTTCAGCCGTTGTAATTTTCTTATCAACTTCATCTACCATGATTCCCATTAATTCAGCAAATGCTGAACGTGTACCTGAACCATCTTCTCTTGACACTACTGTGATATTCTTGTCTGCTACTGATGAAGAATCACCACATCCTGTCATCATACCTACTGTCATTGATGCTGCTAATGCCATAACTGCTGTTGTTTTAATTGATTTTCTCATTTTAAATTCTCCTATAAAATATTTTTATTTTGAAGCAGATAACTGCCTATGCTGCTTTGGCAGCTTTTTCATACTTTGAAACTGCTTTAAAAACATCGGCTTCCATTTTAAAATTCTTTTCGTTTACAAGTGCTAATATAATCCACTTATGTTAAATACAAAATAGCACTATGTTAAGAGTGTGTTAAATGCTTTTATGTATTTTTTAGCAACAAAAAAGCTGTCACTTAGCGTTTTTATCGCTAAATGACAACCATTTGAAAGTTTATTTTATATTTTCACTACTATTTTTTATAGATTAATAAATCCCATTTATTCCTTCGTCTTCATCAATAGTTCTCATATTATACAAAATTAGTACATCTGTAATATTTTCCTTATCCACAATAGGTGAAGCTCCATACATATAATATCTAGTATCTAGTACAATAATCTCTTCAAAATATTCTGTTATAAACGGTATTAAACAATTAGCATAACTATCTTTTATGACAAGAAGTTTCCTGCCGTTTTGAACATCATTATTTTTAATTATTATTTTATCGTTTATATTATTTTAAAAAAACGAATACTTATCCTTTTGTTCTAGATAACTTTTATTATATAGACTATCCGATGTACTATTTTGATACTGTATCGTTAAATTTTGCTTCTGATAAAAGGCGGTAATGCTTTCACTTTCCGTGGTTAAATCATTTACCTTTGAATATACCGTACCTTTAAAGTTACTGCTAACCTCAAAAATATCATAATCCGTTATCATATGATAACTAAAATTCATAGACTTAGCATATTCCTTGTACGCAAAGTATGCTCCATATGTAGTCCAGTGATGATCTGTTTTATAGAATGTTTGAAAATTACTGTTTTCTTTCTTCAAAGTTTCGTCCACTCTGATTTTTGAAATATTTTCTCTAAGTCCTTCGTATATATAATTTATAGCTTCTAGTTCATTACCTTTATCTGCATAACTTGGGAGGATTTCACTATTAATGGTAATAGATGTAGGTACTAACATAACACTAATGTTTACTTCCTGCCCATTGGCATTTATTTTATTATTAAATCCATTAATTTTCCTAACTATCTTGTCTAAATTTTCATAGGATTCATTTTTTTCAATAAGATAGCCTTCATCACAAATATAAACATTGTTTACTTCCGTTGCCCCCTGAGCTCTAAGGCTTAGTGCGTACATTCCCATAAGTTTATCTCGCATTGGGAAGTGATCACATAGGTAGCTCTCCATCCCTTCCACATATGTTCCATCAAAAAAGGTATCTATGGAAAGCTCTGGCCAAGATGCTAAATGTCTATTTTCATTTTCTGAATAATCCACTTTTCTTCCGAATATTTCTACGAAAGATAGACCACACATAATTATACAAATCAAAACAACCAGTACTTTCTTTTCTTTCATGCCTACCTCCTAAAATCTGAAATATAAAAACGGATTATAAGTATTATTCACAAGGAAGCTTATAGTCATAGCAAACAACATTAAAAAGATTATCATTCCAATTATGTAAAGAAAGTCTTTCCATTGACTTCCATTTATCCTTTTACATATTTTAGGATAAATTGGTGTCGCTGCAATGCCTCCGATTATAATAATAAAACCATAGTTTCGTAAATTGTATATGAATGCTTCATTTACTATGGCATTACCACTTATACCAAACATATGACTAAAATAATTACTCATTGATGGAAAGTCAGTAGCTGCAAACATTACCCAGCTAATCAAAAGCAAAACCAACGTAACTATACGTTTTACTATCAATGGTATTTTCTCTAGTACTTTGGCCAGGACAAATTTTTCTAAAATTAATATAACTGCAAAGTATATACCCCAAAGCAAAAAATTCCAACCTGCACCATGCCAAAAGCCTGTAAGCGACCATACAATAAACAAATTTATTATCGTTCTCGGTATTCCTTTTCTATTTCCGCCCAAGGGAATATACACATAGGATTTGAACCACTGGGAAAGTGAAATATGCCATCTCCTCCAAAACTCTGTTATAGAGCTAGATATATACGGATAGTTAAAGTTTTCTGGATATGTGAATCCCATTATCTTTCCAAGTCCAATAGCCATATCGCTGTAACCCGAAAAATCAAAATATATTTGTAGTGCATAAGCAATGACTCCTATCCAAGCCCCCGCCACGCTAAGATTTCCCATATTAGCATAGGACATATCCCATAACTGTCCTATTTGGTTTGCAATTA
Organism: Clostridiales bacterium; assembly: GCA_012520815.1. Lineage (GTDB taxonomy): Bacteria > Bacillota > Clostridia > Lachnospirales > Lachnospiraceae > SVEL01. The sequence continues at coordinate 5,235 of JAAYNM010000040.1, read as the reverse complement.
ATACTTTCTTGAACAATCCTAAAAAGAATCTAATGCAACCATCAGCTGCATTATCAAAAGTAACCTTTCTACACTTCAGTTCTTTTTGAACTTCCTCATACCTAACAATCGGTCCTGCGACTAACTGTGGAAACATTGAAACATATGCCATATAATCAATAAAATTATGCTCTGCTTTTACTGTATTTCTATATACATCAATGCTATAACTCATTGTTTGAAACGTGAAAAAACTAATTCCTATAGGCAATGCTATATCCGTAAGTGGAATGCTGCTGCCTGCAATACCATTTATAGTACTTATAAATAAGTCACAATACTTGAATACACCTAAAAGACCGAGATTTATCACAACCGAGCCAATAAGAAATATTTTTCTCTTCTTAGGCTCATTGCAAAACTTTTCCATCATTCTTCCATTGCAGTAGTCAACAACAGAAGATATTATCAACAAGGATATGTAAACTGGTTCTCCCCATCCATAGAAAATCAAACTAAAGATAAGAAGAACCATATTTTTTATCTTAGTTGGAACCAAAAAATATATCAGCAGAAATATAGGTAAAAAATAAAATAAAAACGGGATACTGCTAAATACCATATTTTCCTCCTGGGCTACTTAAATGCACCTTCAAAATCATAAATGCCGTTTGATGCTTGGTTTCCGATAATCAAAATGCAATAGTTTCCAATATTTTTAGCCTTGGCTCCATTAAATTTCATTACTTCACTCTCATTGTATGTTATAAAAGTACTCCTTCTAATCGTAATTCTTGTCTTCAATTCCTCTACTACTGAACTTGCGTCAGCCTCATCCTTTAATTGAATGATAGCAATTTCATCTGCAAGACCTTCCTCGGAATACTTAAAAATAAAATCCTTCACCTTACTATAATCAATATCACTTAGATATGAGAATACAGATTCTGCATTTTCGTCTCCATAACTTACGGTCAACATTGGTGGTAAATCCGTCATACTATTTGTGACTTTATCCATTAGTCCTTTTACCGAATACTTATCCTCGTTTTTATCTTCACCACATGCCGTAAAGCTAAACAACACTGCAAATATAACAAATGCTACAATAGCTCCACTAAGAAATTTCTTCATTTTATCCATGAGACCTTCTCCTTGATACCACTGTTGATATCTCTTTTCATATCATTTTTTAGTCCAACCTGTATAAATTCTATCCTTGTACATTATCAGTCCGGGTGCCTTCTTCCCAATAATCGTCATCCCAGTAATCATCACTAAGCTCACCAAAGATTTCATCGAGTTTTTCTTCAATTTTTTCATAATCAAAATCATCATCAACACCAGGATCCCATGGATCATCCATATCGGAGTAATCTACATAATTATAAAAAATCATAAATGTACTATCTGAATTTTCAAAACATGTTAATGAACCATATGTATAATCGCTTTGTAATCTTGATGAAATTCCATCTGCAATATATAAAATTTCAGAGCGATTTACTGAATCTGTATCAAATTCATAAAACTTTGTATTTTCTCCTGCCGAATATGCTTCTCCAACAGATGACATAAAATCATTGGCATTTGCAAGAACTGTCTTGTTCATTTCAGAATATGCGTACTTTGTACCATTTGCAACTGGGTAAAGCCCATTTTCCCAATCATAATCCATATAAGCCAACTTCTCTGTCATATTAAAGTGTACATATCTTCCATATTTATTTCCTGCATCAAAGTAACAATCAACTATATACCAACATCCATCATCTAATCTAACTATATTCCATGAATGTCCGCGTCCAGTATCGTGCATAACCATACAGTCAAGACCTACCATATTTGTAAGTAGTCTAAATGTTGTAGCGTAACCTACACATACTGCTTGCTTATTTTGTAACACACCATAAGGTTTATCAACAATTCCTCTTGCTTCTGGAACTGCAACTATTCCACCCGTCTCGTTCGATACATTATCAACTATCCATAAATATATAGCTTCTTCCTTTTCATAATCACTCATATCATCTGTAATGATTTCTTTTAATAAATCAGAAGCCACCTCTAAAGTAGTCTTTTCTTCATCATTCAATTCTGAACTATCGCCTGAAATATATGCGTCAGAAATATTTTTTGTTGAAATTATATCATATTCACCAGCGATGGTAATATTTTCAAAGTCATCTTCTTTTGCTTTTCTTTCATCTTCCTCTTTCTTCTGTCTTTCCTTATCATCCTTTACTGCAACGTAAGAAATAATAGAAAAAATACTGCCTGTCACTGTGGCACCTAGCATTATCACTACTGCTATCACCATTAAAATTTTGCTTAACTTGTTTTTCATCTCATCCTCCATAATGTTTTAGAAAATTATACAGTTGTTAACACTCAATAACGCTATAATTTTTACTTTATGCTATATTTTTCAAATTTAGTATCTTTTATAGCCGCACTGTACTACGTGTTGTAGTACGGTTAGGTTGTCATTTGTTACATTATTTGTCAATAAAATTATGTACTGTGTCTACATTTCTCATATTTTATGATACTATTTTATTTTCTCCCAGGCCTTTGTTTTATAAAGCGCAAATCCTACAAAATAAAATACTATTATGCCTACTACATCTTCGATGATCAGACCGGGAATTTGTGTTGCACTTGCACCAATAGATTCCATTAGGACTATTCCTGCAATAAAATATCCTGCTACCATCTCGAATGTTCCAATAACTACAGCTATTAAAGTTCTGATGCTTTTAATATTAAATCTCCTTGGTGCTATGCTTGCTACTACAAATCCCATTAGCAGTTTGATAAGTAAGGTAGGCATAATCCACATAAACCATCCACCAAGCAAATCTGCTAGTGCAGATCCCACACCTGCTGCTATTATAGCTCCAGGGTTTCCTAACAGTACAGCTGCTAAGAAAATAAATCCGTTTCCTAAGTGGGCATATCCTCCAGGTATTGGCACTTTAAAAAACAGTGTAGAAATACAAATCAATGCCATAAAAAGTCCAATCATACATATTTGTTTTGTCTTATCCTTCATAATAAAAGTCCTTTCTGCTTATCTTAAATAATCAATGTTTTTGGGTTTAGAATAATATTATCACCATAACTGACTATTGTAAAATACCAAATCAGGACTTTTTAATATGGTCAGATTAGAGTCTGTCTAACAAGCCTTGTAGTGGTATATTAAATTTGTAACACCTTGTACGATTAAGTAGGTCGGTCTAATAGCTGCGTGAATAAGATTACTGTCAAAACACTTTCTATAAAACTATAACCATCACATATCATGCCGCCATTTTTATGAATACTTAGAGACACAATTATAAAAGGCCTGTAAACATAGTGTGTTTCAACCATGCTCACAGGCCTTTCTTCAGTGCTTATTCGATTACTCCTGGCAATATCCTTGTTTATTTCAAAATTTTCTTCAAATCTTCTTCCGGCGTAGAGATCGGTGTAAGATTGTAATTTTCCACAAGGAAATTCAAAACATTCTCGGATACGAATGCAGGCAGGCTTGGCCCGATGAGAATATTTTTAATCCCAAGGGAAAGCAATGTTAAGAGGATTGCCACAGCCTTTTGTTCATACCAGCTTAGTACGAGTGTCAACGGAAGTTCGTTGACGCCGCATTCAAAAGCTTCTGCCAACGCAAGTGCTACTTTAATTGCAGAATAGGCATCGTTACATTGTCCCATGTCCATAATACGTGGCAGTCCGCCGATTTCACCGAGATCCAAATCGTTGAAACGGTATTTTCCGCAGGCGAGTGTCAGAATAAAAGTGTCATCCGGCGTTTGCTTAACAAAATCGGTGTAGTAGTTGCGTCCCGGTTTTGCACCGTCACAGCCGCCTACCAAGAAAAAGTGTTTGATATCACCCGATTTTACTGCCTCAATCACCTTATCAGCAACGGATAATACGGTACCGTGTGCAAACCCCGTTGTTACAGTGCTTCCGCCATTGATACCAGTCATGGCATGATCCTCAGCATACCCGCCAAGTGCCAATGCCTTTTCGATAACCGGTGTAAAATCCTTATCTTCTCCAATGTGAACCATCTCAGGATATGCAACAACTGCAGTCGTGAAAATACGGTCACTATAATTTTCCTTGACCGGCATAATACAGTTGGTGGTAAACAGCACCGGAGCGGGGATATCAATAAATTCTTTTTGCTGATTCTGCCATGCTGTTCCAAAGTTACCCTTCAAATGCGGATATTCCTTCAGTTTTGGATATCCGTGAGCCGGGAGCATTTCACCGTGAGTATAGATATTGATTCCTTTATCTTTGGTCTGCTCTAAAAGCTGTTTTAAGTCGTGCAGGTCATGACCGCTGATTACAATGAACGGGCCTTTTTCGATGGTTAACGGAACAGATGTCGGTACTGGATTGCCATAGCTTTCAGTATTTGCCTTATCAAGTAGTTCCATGCACTTTAGGTTTACCTGCCCCGTTTCCATAACAAGGGGTAGTAAATCGTCCATGGTAAGGTCACTTCCTATCGCAAACATGGCTTTGTAGAAAAAGTTTGTGACCTCTTTATCCGTATAGCCAAGCACATATGCATGATAGGCATAGGCTGCCATACCACGCAGGCCAAATAAAATCAGCGATTTTAAGGAACGTATATCCTCGTTGTCACCCCAAAGCGTCTTCATATCATAGTCGTCATTGCGTCCGCAAGCACTGCCGCAACTATCACACTGCGGATTTAATGCATCCTTTGCATCATTAATTTTGCGAATCAGTTTATCAATGGAATCATCATCAAAGCTAACGTTGGTGACGGTGGTAAAAAGCCCCTCCATCATCAAAAGATCTATTTCTTTGGTTGGCTCATTTCCATCTACCACCCGTGCCAGGCCGATTAACGCACTGGTCAGATTATCCTGCATATTGGCAGTATGGTCTTGCTTGCCACATACACCTGCTATGGTGCAGCCGGTTCCTTTCGCTGTCTGTTCACATTGAAAACAAAACATATTACTCATAATTGCTACCTCCTAATTTTTATTCAACCGTAATTACAGTAACGGGGCAGTTATCTACCGCTTCCTTGGCTTCACTTGCATTTTCTTCTGTAATGTCGCCACAAACTTCTGCCAGTCCATCATCCGCCATGCGGAAAACCTCCGGACAGGTTTCAGCACATACACCGCAGCCAATGCAGCCATCTCGGTCAATTATCGCTTTCATCAGATTTTCTCCTTTCCTACTTAATTTATCCGT
>JAAYNM010000039.1 GCA_012520815.1 Clostridiales bacterium | reverse complement strand
TTTTGTCACTTTAATTATACCAAACAAAGAGTCTGGATTCCTTATATTTTGGGCATTTTTTGAAAGTTGTTTATTGTAAAACTGATAAAATCCGCAGTTGTGGATAAAACTGCGGAAACTCAAGTATTTAAGGTCTTGACAATAACATTTTTCATTGTTATACTTCAAATAATTGAAAATCCAAGCGATGATTGGAACAAGTAGGTCTAAGTAGAATTTACAGAAAGTTGCCGGTAGATGAGAGGCGCAAAGGAAACTATGATTGAATACATCCATGAGCTTCGCACCGAAGTAATAGTAGGCTGCGACGGTAACTACCGTTATTTAGTGAGAGTATTTGCGTACTCAGTAAGGCAATTTTTGTGAGAAGGTTGCGAACAAAGGTGGTAACACGGTTTTTATGACTCGTCCTTTATTAGGGATGAGTCTTTTTTATTTTATACTTTAATAAAAGGAGAAAAAAGATGACATTATATGATGAGTTGGTGGCAAGAGGACTTATTGCCCAAGTAACAAATGAAGAAGAAATTAAAGAAATGATTAACAATGGTAAAGCTACTTTTTATATTGGTTTTGATCCAACAGCAGATAGCCTTCATGTAGGACATTTTATGGCTCTTTGTCTTATGAAGAGACTACAAATGGCGGGAAACAAGCCAATAGCCTTAATTGGTGGTGGAACAGCTGTAATCGGTGATCCTTCTGGACGTTCAGATATGAGACAGATGATGACATCTGAAACTATTGAACATAATGTAGAATGTTTTAAAAAACAGATGAGTAGATTTATAGATTTTTCTGAAGGAAAGGCAATGCTTGTTAACAATGCAGATTGGTTGTTGGGTCTTAATTATGTTGAAGTTTTAAGAGAAGTAGGCTCACATTTCAGTGTTAATAGAATGCTTTCAGCAGAATGTTATAAGCAAAGAATGGAAAAGGGACTTAGTTTTCTAGAATTCAACTACATGATTATGCAAAGCTATGATTTCTATATGTTATTTAACAAATATGGTTGTAACATGCAATTTGGCGGAGATGATCAGTGGAGCAATATGCTTGGTGGAACAGAACTTATTAGAAGAAAATTAGGAAAAGATGCTCATGCCATGACAATTACTTTACTTCTCAATTCGGAAGGAAAGAAGATGGGAAAAACCCAATCAGGAGCAGTGTGGCTTGACCCTGAAAAAACAACACCTTATGAATTTTTCCAATACTGGAGAAATGTTGCAGACACAGATGTTCTAAAATGCATAAGAATGCTCACATTTTTACCAATGGAAGAAATCAAAGCAATGGATAAATGGGAAGGTAGCCAGTTAAATAAAGCAAAGGAAATCTTAGCATTTGAACTTACAAAATTAGTACATGGTGAGGAAGAAGCTAGCAAAGCATTAGAGAGTTCTAAGGCATTATTTAGTGGTGGAGCAGATTCTGAAAATATTCCTACTGTAATTCTGAGTAATGTCCCTACAGAAGGTATGGATATTATTACCGTTATGGCTGAGGCTGAAATGGTTGCGTCAAAGTCAGAGGCAAGACGTGCAGTTGAACAGGGCGGTGTTTCGGTTGACGGTGATAGGGTAACAGATGTTAAGGCTATTTTAACAGTTGATGAATTGAAAAAAGGCGTTCTTATAAGAAAAGGCAAGAAAGTATATAAGAAAGTAACGATGTAATTATGAAAGAAGAACATGAAAGAACGAAATTGCTTATAGGTGATGATGGAATCGAAACACTGAAGAAAACCAAAGTATGCATATTTGGGGTCGGTGGTGTAGGAGGATACGTTGTAGAGGCACTTGCTAGGGCTGGTATAGGAAATATTTGTATAGTTGATAAAGATGTAGTAAGTGTATCCAATATTAATAGACAAATCATCGCTCTTCAATCAACAGTTGGAAAACCAAAAGTTCAGGTAATGAAGGAGAGGATAGCAGATATTTCCCCAGATACACTAGTGGATGCCAGACAAATGTTCTACTTGCCGGAGAACTCAGATGATTTTGAATTTTCGGAATATGATTATATTATTGATGCAATTGACAATGTTACAGCAAAAATTGATATAATTGTAAAGTGTAAGCAGTGCGGCACACCAATTATAAGTTCTATGGGAACTGGAAATAAGCTTCATCCAGAATTGTTTGAAATTTCTGATATTTATAAGACGCAAATGTGTCCATTGGCTAAAGTAATGAGAAGAGAACTTAAGGCAAGGCAGATAAAGAGACTAAAAGTAGTCTACTCAAAAGAGGAACCCGTTTATAAGGGAAGAACACCAGGAAGTATCTCCTTTGTGCCCTCAATAGCAGGATTGTTAATTGCGGGTGAAGTTATAAGAGATGTTCTAAAAATCAAGTAGTCTTATACCATTAAATACTATTTAAAATACTGATGTTATGTGTTATCATAATATCAGTATTTTTTGTCGGTAGAACTAGAAATAAGAGTATGTGAGGTACGGATATGTGTGAGAAAAAAATGGAAATGGAATTCATTGAAAATGAAAATTTTATTGCAAAATTTAGAAACGTTGGGGCGGAACTTGCTTCATTTAAAGATAAATTCACAGGAATAGAGTACATTTTTCCTGTTATACCTGAGTTTTGGTCTAAGAGTTCCCCAGTATTATTTCCACTTGTTGGATGTGCAAAGGATAACCGTTTTCTCTACAATGGTAAAACCTATGATATGCATATACATGGATTCGCGAATTATCAGGAATTTCAAGTGGTAGAAAAAAGAGAGAGATACATTAACTATGAATTAAAATCCGAGGGAAAATATACGGAACAGTATCCATTTGAGTTTATTCTTAACATTATATATCAATTAGATGATAACAAACTAAAGGTAATATGGAAGGTAACCAATGTTAATGAAAGTGTAATGTACTTTTCTATAGGTGGTCATCCAGCATTCTCATGTCCGATTGATGATAATCCGAGAAAAGATTACTTTATTCAATTTAAGGATGTTGATGTACTTGATAGGTCTGTACTTGATATGTCCTGCGGACTTCTATACGATAAGCATGAAAAGTTAGAATTACCATTAAAGGACAGCGAGGGTGGTTGTGGTGTAATATCGATAGAAGATGATATGTTTGATAGGGATGCAATTATATGTGAGAATTATCAGACAAGTAAGATATTACTTTTAAAACCAGATAAAACGCCATACTTAAGCGTGAATTTTGAAACACCTGTTTTCGGGGTGTGGTCACCGTCAGGAGCAAAGGCACCTTTTGTATGTATAGAGCCTTGGTATGGAAGATGTGATAAGAAAAGCTTCCATGGTGAGATAAGTGATCGTGAATGGATTAATGTGTTACAGCCAGGAGAAACTTTCCATGGTGGATACGAAATAGAAATATTAAAATAGTCTAAATTGTGACAATAATCCCCTATTTTCTTGCTGAATATATAAATTCATGATACAATATTACTAAGTTTATTGGGTGAATGCAATCGCATAATGAAATACAAAATACATTTCTGGCTAGAAGTGTGTTTTGTGCCCACTTATTTTCAATTATGGAGGATCGTGCTATGAAGAAAGACACAAGTGAAATTGAGGAGTTGAAAAACGAATTGGAGAATGTGGAAACTGACACCGATTCAGACTACAACACCCCAGTAGAGATTAAAGATTCAGGAAAAACTTCTGAAACAAAAGAGGAAAAGAAAGCTCGCAAGCTTGCTGAAAAAGAATTAAAGAAACAAGAAAAACAATCTAAGAGGACTTTATATCCAGAGGATGAGGCAGAAAAGATTTTAAAGAGAAAAGGCCTTAAACTTACAGCAAAACTTATTTCTGTTGTTGTTGGTATATTGGTTGTTATAACTGCTGTTTCTGTGGTCATTTCGCTAATTACACTCAAGAACTCCAATCTAGGCCTTGCTGAAAATCAATTAGATGCTATGTCATATGCTATTGTTCAGCATTATACTGGATTAAGTGAAGCAGATTTTAGGGCAACAAAAGAGGGACTCCTCTATAAAGGGAGTTACACATTACAGGATAATGTTAATTTTATCAATCAAATAAGTATTGATGATGGAATTTATGCAACAGTTTATTATGATGACAAGGCATATATTTCTTCAATATTAGGTGATGATGGTGCTATGTACTTAGATTCAACAGTTAGAAGTGAAATTGCTAAAAAGGTATATGCAGGAGAGACAGTTTTTGTCGATGGTGAAGAGATAAATGGAGTATCGTACTATGCAGTATTTGAACCATTTTATCAACCTTCTACTGGAGAGGTTTGTGGTATGCTTTTCTGTGGTATTCCACGTAGTGTGTTAACAGATGAGATTATGTCTTCGGCTGTTACCATTATTATTACAAGTGTTGTGCTCATTGTTATAGCAGTTTTCATCGTTATTATTATTCTTTCTATGATGATTAAAGCACTTAAGAAAGCAATTAAGGATGTTGATGGTGTTTCACAAGGATATCTTGATTTTGAAGTTAATAATAAATTAACACATAGAGCGGATGAAATTGGTGATATGGCAAGAAGTATCAATACTGTTATTGCGAATTTCAAAGATGTTATTACAAAAATTACAAATGCCGCTAAGCAGGTTAGTGAATTTACGGGTAACTTTACAGAACAGTTTAATAAGATTTCAGAAACAATTTCAAATGTTAACGTTGCTGTAGATGAAATTGCCAATGGTGCAACAGAACAGGCTTCAGAGACTATGAATGCCAATGACAAGGTTATCAATATGGGTGATGCTATAGGAAAAGCAACAGGTAATGTTGCTATACTTGGTGAAAGCTCAGGCAAGATGAGAACATACAGTGATGAAGCAAGAGAAACACTCGTTGAATTAGCAAAAATCAATGAAAAGACAAAGGTTTCTGTTAATGAAGTTCAAAGTCAGACAAACCTTACAAATCAATCAGCATTGGCTATTCAAGAGGCTACATCACTTATTGCAGACATTGCAAATCAGACCAATTTACTTTCACTTAATGCTTCCATTGAAGCAGCAAGAGCTGGTGAAAATGGTAGAGGTTTCGCAGTTGTTGCAAATGAGATTAGAAATCTTGCAGACCAGTCAAGAGCTTCAGCAGAAAAGATAACAGAGATTGTTAATACTTTAATTGAAAATTCTAACGATAGTGTTCAGACTATGGATGAAGTAATGGATGTTATCGCTGATCAGAACTCTAAATTAGAAGATACAAAGAAGATGTTTGATTCATTAAATGGCGAGATTATTGATGTAAATCTTGCAATTGAAAAGATAGAAGAAGAGATGAAACAGTTACTTATTATTAAGGATTCAGTATTCTCAAGTGTTGAAAACCTCGCAGCTATAGCTGAGGAGAACGCAGCATCAACAGAAGAGACATCTGCATCAATGCTTTCACTTGCAGGTATAGTTGATGAAAGTCATGTAGCCATAGAAGAGCTTGTGGATTTATCAAGTCAGCTTGACGAAAGTGTAAAAGTATTTAAACTATAAAACAATTTTTCCTTCATATATCCTCTTTTTAACAGACCATACAATGTGTATGGTCTGTTATTTTTATCTAACAAGTTAATTTGATGACTAAAAAAGAGGTGGAAAAATCAAAAATATGTGATATACTTTTTTAAAAGAAAGAAAAATCACGACAAGTAGTTTTTGAAACTATGTGGATAACTTTCAAAAAATTAGTTTTCGAAAGGAAATAATATATATGTCATATCAAATTATAAGCGATGGATCCTGTGATTTAACTGGTGAATACGCAGAAAAAAATAATGTTAAGGTGGTTCCGTTTTATGTTTCATACGACGGGGAAAATTATTTGAAAGAGGGAATTGAGATTGATCATGATGAATTTTACAATAAAATGATTAATGAGCATGTAGTTCCAAAATCTTCATTACCATCAGTACAAGATTTTGTTGATGCCTTTATGCCGTATGTGGAGGCAGGTACACCTATAATATGTATTTGTATTACAGATAAATTTTCAGGTTCATATCAATCAGCTACAAATGCTGCAAACATCATAAAAGAAGATTATCCAGATGCAGTTATAACAGTAGTGAATTCTATGGTAAACACAGTTTTACAGGGAATACTTGTTAGCGAAATTGTGAGAATGCGTGATAATAATGTTTCTTATGAAGAAACTCTAGAAAGAATTCAGGAGATGATTCCAACAGGACGAATTATCTTTACAATAGACGGGATGGAATATTTGAAAAAAGGAGGAAGAATAGGAAAACTCCTTCTTCTGGCTGGAGACAAGCTAGGTATTAAGCCTTTAATAACTCTTAAAGATGGAGAGATATTCCCTAGTGGGGTAACAAGGAGCAGAAAGAAATCAATTAAAAAGGTAGTTGATTTGACAAAAGCACATTTTGAAAAGAATAATCTTAATCCAAAGGATTACAAATTCTGTATAGGAACAGGAATTACTGATGATGAAGCTCATGAACTAGCATCTATGATTGAGGAAGCATTGGATATAAAGATAGATTTCTGGAATGTGCGAATTGGTACAACCATAGGAACACATACAGGCCCATATCCATTAGGAACAAGTTTTATAAAATTATATGATAAATAAAATTAATCCAATACATTATGAAAGAGAAATTTAGTATTAGTGACAATGGTAGGTTTATTAGCCTGTGTTACAGGATGCTAAAAACAGACTACAATGTGATTTTATATTTGTTTCTTTTGTTTTTTTTAAATGTTAAAATATAAAGGAAATGTTAAAAATACATAAAATTGAGGAGGATTAAATTAATGGAAATATTAAGATGCTCCATGTGCGGCGCTGAGTATAACAAAGAAAGTGTGATGTGTGAAAGTTGTGGCTTTCCGGTTAACGATGAAAATAGGATATGCGTCATTAATGGTCGAGAAGTGGATTTACAATTTATTCTCGATGAAGTTAACCAACCTCTTATGGCAATTAAAATGCTTAAGGATAAGAGCGGTATTCAACTTAGGGAGGCAAAATTTTTGGTCGAGAAAATTCAAAAAACAAATCGAGTACCTAGAAAATATTCTACAAGCGATATTATCGAATCAGGGGACCCTACAGGAAAAGCAAAATTTTTTCCAACATGTCCAAGATGTGAATCTGTAAACATACAATTAAATGTAAAATTAGATAATCCACCAAGTTTTTTCTTTGGATTGATAAAGAAAAAGCCTAAAAATACGCGTAGATGTACCGATTGTGGTGAGATTTGGTTTAAATAAGTGATTTAGAAAGATAAGAAAAACACATAGATAAAGCACATCATTATTATATTGATGTGCTTTTATATTACTAAAACATAGCAGCTCGTAGGGGAATCGAACCCCTGTTTTCGCCGTGAGAGGGCAACGTCTTAACCGCTTGACCAACGAGCCATATCAAACTGCCTTGTTAGTATACAAAAAGATTTGAAAATAATCAAGCACTTTTTTTGATTTTTTGGATATATTTTATTTAATTAGCTAATATTGCTTGCAATTGCAGAAATTAAGTGTTAGAATAAGAAAGTGAAATTCTTTGATATGAGAGTGGACTGGCAAAGTCCACTCTCTTTTATATAATGGGTTGCTAATCTATTATTTACAATTGAATAGGAGGAATAATATGTCAAAAAGAGAAGCGTATGAGAAGTTGACCGAAGACATAGTTACCCCAATCATAAAAGCGAATAATTATGAATTGGTTGATGTAGAGTATGTCAAGGAAGCTGGAAACTATTATCTTCGAGTATACGTTGACAAGGAAGGCGGCATAGCGGTAGATGACTGCGAGATCGTCAGCAGAGCTTTAAGTGAAATACTTGATGAAAAGGATTTTGTGGAAGATTCTTACATTTTAGAGGTTAGTTCACCTGGACTAGGGAGACCTTTAAAGAAAGACAAGGATTTTGCAAGAAGTATTGGCATGGAAGTTGAGTTACATTTATTTAAACCAATAAATAAACAAAAACAATATAGTGGTGTGCTTAGTGGATACACTGATAAAACAGTAACTATAGATATTGAAGAGAATGACCAGATTGTTATAGAGAGAAAAGATATAGCGCTTATTAGATTAGCGTTTGATTTCTAAATTTAGGAGGATAAGAGAAAATGAATAGCGAATTAATCGAAGCATTAAATATTTTAGAGAGAGAAAAAGATATAAACAAAGAAGTTCTTTTAGAGGCAATTGAAAATTCTCTTGAAACTGCATATAAGAGTCATTTTGATAAAGCAGATAATGTTTCAGCAACAGTGGACAGAGAAACAGGTGATTTTAAAATCTTTTCTGCAAAGAAAGTAGTAGAAGAGGTTACAGATCCTGTGGAGGAAATTTCGCTTGATTCTGCTCGTGAGATTAGTAGTAAATACAATGTTGATGACGTAGTTAATATCGAAATTAAAACAAAAGATTTCGGCCGCATTGCTGTTGGCGTTGCAAAGAGTGTTATTACTCAAAAAATCAGAGAAGAAGAAAAAAATGCTGTGTATTACAAGTATCACAGTAAAGAAAAAGATATTGTTACAGGTATCGTTCAAAAATATACACCAAGAGGAATTGTTATCAATTTAGGACAAGTGGATGCATTACTCTTAGAAGCTGAATCAGTAAGACAGGAAAGACTTAAACTTAATGAAAGAGTTAAGGTTTATATTGTAGAAGTTAAGATAGTAGAAAGAAGTAGTACACCTAAGATTACTATTTCTAGAAGCCATCCAGAACTTGTTAGAAGACTATTTGAGGCAGAAGTTGCTGAAATACAAGATGGAATTGTTGAAATCCTCGGTATTGCAAGAGAAGCTGGTTCAAGAACTAAGATTTCAGTTAGATCAAAACATGCAAAGGTTGATCCAGTAGGTGCATGTGTTGGTGTTAATGGCTCTAGAGTTGAAGCTGTTGTATCAGAACTTCGTGGAGAAAAGATAGATATTATTAGATGGAGTGAAAACTCCGCTGAATTTATTGAGCAGGCAATTAGCCCGGCAAGAGTTATATATGTAGAGGCAGATGATGACGAAAAGACAGCCTACGTTGTAGTTCCAGATAACCAATTATCACTAGCTATTGGTAAGGAAGGACAGAATGCAAGACTTGCAGCAAGACTCACAGGCTATAGAATCGATATTAAGAGCGAATCGCAGGCTAGGGAATTGGAACAAGAATAAATCGAGGTAAACATGAGTACTATTAAGAAAATCCCAATGAGAAAATGCACAGGATGTGGCGAAACGAAGCCAAAAAAGGAACTTGTGAGAGTTATCAAGAACGTGGATGATGAAGTGTCAATGGATCTTACAGGTAAGAAAAATGGCAGAGGTGCATATATATGTAAATCAAATGAATGTTTGGCTAAAGCAATTAAAACTAAGGCATTAGAACGTTCACTTAGTATTAAAATAGAAGAAACTGTATATGAACAGTTACGTAAGGAGCTGATGACAAATGAATAAAAATGTATTGTCACTTATTTCACTAGCAACAAAGGCTGGTAAAACAGTTACTGGTGAATTTTCTGTAGAAAGTGCAGTGAAGGATAATAAGGCAGTATTGGTTGTTGTTTCAGCGGATTCGTCGGATCGTTCAAAGAAAATGTATAAGAATATGTGTGAATTTTACAGGGTTCCCCTATATTTTTTTGGAACGAAAGATGAACTGGGACATTTTACAGGAAAAGAGTTTCGTGCAAGCGTGGCTATTTTGGATAATGGATTTAAAAAATCAATTGTTAGTGCGTTGGAGCTTCTTGGTAGTGAAGAATATAGTCATGGAGGAAATTAGATGTCAAAAATTAGAGTTTATGAATTAGCAAAACAAATAGAGAAAGATAGTGCAGAGATAGTGTCAAAACTTAAGGAACTTGGAATAGATGTTAAAAACCATATGAGTTCTATTTCGGATGAGGATGCAAACAAAGTAAAGAATGTATTTTCAAGAGCTACAAAGAAGACCGGTAGCACTAAAGAAGTATCTAGTCAAAAGGCAGCATCACCTAAAAAAGTGGTGGCGAAACAAAGAGTAAAGAGTGAATCGAAAATAGATGATAAAAAAAATGTTGATACAAAAAAAGTCGATGCACCAAATAATCAGCCAATAAAGACAGAAGCTTCAAACACTACAACTGGCGAGAAAAAGAAGAAACATAATATTTCTAAAGTTTATAATCCTCAAAACAGCAATCAAGGTGGTAGAGGGAATTACAAAAATAGAAATAATAATAACCGCAACACCAATGGAAGCGCTGGAAATAATAACAATAACCGTAGTACCAATAATACAAATGCAAATAGAAATACTAACATCAATACAAATGCAAGTGCGAATGCAAACCGTTCAAATAGTGGAACAAACACTAGCCGTGTAAATAATACCAATGGAAATTCAAACGGCGGAAATAACGGAAATACCAATGGAAATAACAAACGTAATGGAAATAACAATAATCGTAACGGTTATAATAATTACAATAACAGAAACAATAAAAATAGAAACTTTGGCGGAAGAAACAATAATCAGCAAAAACCTGTTCAAAAGCCAGAACCAAAGGAAGAAGTGATTAAGTCTATTGTTATACCTGATTCACTTACAATTAAAGAGTTAGCAGACAAGATGAAGGTGCAACCATCTGCTCTTGTAAAGAAATTATTTTTACAGGGAAAGATGTATACCATCAATCAGGAAGTTGAATTTGCAGAAGCAGAAGAAATTGCATTAGAATTTGAAATTATAGCTGAACTAGAAGAAAAGGTTGATGTAATCGAAGAATTACTTCGCGAAGAAGAAGAAGAAGACGAAACTAAAATGATTAAAAGACCACCTGTTGTGTGTGTAATGGGTCACGTTGATCACGGTAAAACGTCACTTCTTGATGCTATTAGAGAGGCACATGTTATTTCACATGAAGCTGGTGGAATAACACAGCATATTGGCGCATATACAGTTAATTGTAGAGGAGAGCAAATCACATTCCTTGATACTCCAGGACACGAAGCATTCACAGCTATGAGAATGAGAGGTGCCCAATCTACAGATATTGCAATTCTTGTTGTAGCAGCAGATGATGGTGTTATGCCTCAAACAGTAGAAGCTATTAACCATGCCAAGGCTGCAGGTATTAGTATTATTGTAGCAGTTAATAAGATTGATAAACCAAGTGCAAATATAGAAAAAGTTAAGCAGGAACTAGCAGAATATGAACTTATTGCAGAGGACTGGGGTGGAGAAACAGTATTTGTACCTGTTTCTGCACATACAAGAGAAGGTATTGACCAATTATTGGAGATGATAATTCTTACTGCTGATATATGCGAATTAAAAGCAAATCCTGATAGGAAAGCTAGAGGACTTGTCCTTGAGGCTAAACTTGATAAGGGTCGTGGTACTGTTGCCACAGTTCTTGTTCAGAAGGGTACACTTAAAGTTGGTGATACTATTGCTGCAGGTTCTTGTTATGGTAAAGTAAGAGCAATGATTTCAGATAAAGGTGAGAAGCTGAAAGAAGCCGGCCCTTCTACACCAATAGAGATTCTTGGCTTGAATTCAGTACCAAATGCAGGAGAAATCTTTGTAGCTACTGATAACGAGAAAGAGGCTAGAAGTTTTGCGGATACATTTATTAGCGAAGGCAGAGAAAAACTTCTTGAAGTTTCAAAAGCTAAAGGAAAGATGTCTCTTGATGATTTATTTAGTCAAATTCAGGCTGGCGATGTTAAGGAACTTAACATTATTGTGAAGGCAGACGTTCAGGGTTCAGTAGAGGCTGTTAAACAAAGTCTTGTAAAACTTTCTAATGAAGAAGTAGTAGTAAAGGTTATCCATGGTTGCGTTGGTGCTATCAATGAATCAGACGTTATTTTAGCCTCTGCATCAAATGCAATCATTATTGGATTTAATGTTAGACCTGATAATCAGGCTAAGGAAATAGCAGATAGAGAAAAGGTTGACTTAAGATTATATAGAGTAATTTATCAAGCAATTGAAGATGTTGAAGCAGCTATGAAAGGTATGTTGGATCCAATATATGAAGAAAAAGTTATTGGTCATGCAGAAATTCGTCAGATATTCAAGTCTTCAGGAGTTGGAACAATTGCAGGTTCCTTTATTCTTGATGGTATGTTCCAAAGAGGATGTAGTGTAAGAATTAGTCGTGAAGGAAATCAAATATTTGAAGGACCATTATCTTCACTTAAGAGATTTAAAGACGATGTGAAGGAAGTTAAGGCTGGATATGAGTGTGGTCTCGTTTTTGAAGGATTTACAGCGATTCAAGAATTAGACATTGTTGAAGCATACATTATGGTCGAGGTTCCTAGATAGGAGGGATTTAATATGCGAAGTAAAAGTGTTAAAAATATTAGAGTAAATGCAGAAGTTATGCGTGAACTTAGCAATATAATCAGAGGAGAAATAAAAGATCCACGTATTTCTCCAATGACATCGGTAGTAGCTGTAGAGGTTACTCCTGATTTGAAATTTTGTAAAGCATATATTAGTGTTTTAGGTGATGAACAAGCAAGAAAAGATACTTATGAAGGTCTTAAGAGTGCCGAAGGGTATATAAGAAAAAAACTTGCATCCTCAGTTAATTTAAGAAATACTCCTCAGATTACATTTGTTATGGACCAATCCATTGAATATGGTGTTAATATGTCTAAGTTGATTAATGATGTAGCTGGGGAACAAAAAAGTGATATCATTGAAGACGATTTTGAAGAAGATAATTTGTAATTCTTTTATAATCGATTTGAAAGGAAGTATTTGAGTGAATATTCAAGACAAACTTTTTAATGTTAAGAAATTGGGAATTGCAGGGCATGTTAGACCAGACGGTGATTGTGTAGGCTCATGTATGGGTTTATACAATTACATCTGTGAAAACTTCCCTCAGATAGAGACACATGTTTATATGGAATCTACAGGTGACAGATTTAATTACATTAATAATATGGATAAAGTTGAGGAAGAAGTGGTAGACACAGATTTCGATTTATTCATTAGTGTTGATGTTAGTGATAAAGAAAGAATTGGTGTGGCATATGATGTATTTAATGCCACGACCAATACTTTATGTATAGATCATCATATTAGTAATGATGGATTTGCCAAAGAAAATATTGTAGTTCCACTGGCAAGCTCCGCCTCGGAAGTGGTTTTTGATATTTTAGATGAAGAAAAAATAAGCAAAGACACAGCAGAAGCGTTGTACACAGGTATTGTACATGACTCGGGTGTATTTAAGTACAGTAGTACTTCAAGGCATACGATGGAAGTAGCAGGTAAACTAATAGATAAGGGATTTAATTTCCAATCTATTATTGATGATGGTTTTTACTCTAGAAGTTATATTCAGAATAAAATACTTGGAAGGGCATTACTTGAAAGTATCGTTTTCCTAGATGGTAAATGTATTTTTTCGGCATTATCAAAGGAGAATATAAATTTCTATGGTGTAACTCATCAAGAACTAGGTGGAATAGCAGAACAACTTAGATTAACTAGGGGTGTTGAATGCGCTATTTTTATCTATGAAACTAATGATTTTGAATATAAGGTAAGTCTACGTTCTAACAATTTTATTGATTGTAATGAAGTGGCTGGATATTTTGGCGGCGGCGGACATATCAGAGCTGCTGGATGTACGATGAAGGGCACTACTCATGATGTGATTAACAATCTTGCGGAAAAAATAGAAATTCAATTTTTAAGAACAGAAGCTAATTAAGGTGTAAAGATGTTTAATGGCGTAATAAACATATATAAAGAAAAAGGATTTACCTCCCATGATGTAGTTGCAAAACTAAGAGGGATTCTGAAACAAAAGAAAATAGGTCATACAGGTACATTGGATCCGGATGCAACAGGTGTTTTGCCTGTGTGCTTGGGAAAAGGTACAAAGTTGTGTGATATGCTTACTGATAAGGACAAAACCTATAAGGCTGTCCTTATTTTAGGTGTATCTACGGATACTGAAGATATTACAGGCGTAGTTACAGACAGTGTGGATATGTCTACACTTAGAGATAAAATTTCAGACGATGATATTAGTAATGCTATTATGAGCTTTGTGGGTGAATATCAACAAATTCCACCAATGTATAGTGCTCTAAAGGTGAATGGAAAAAAATTGTACCAGCTTGCAAGAGAAGGTGTGGTTATTGAAAGAGCGCCTAGAAATGTGAATATTCTTAACATAAAAATCATAGAGATAAGATACCCAAGGGTAGAATTTGAGGTTACTTGTTCAAAGGGAACATACATACGTAGTCTGTGTCGAGATATTGCCACGAAATTAGGTTGTCCAGGCTGTATGGAGGAACTTGTCAGAACCAGAGTATCAAGTTTTGATATATCTAAAAGTTTAACACTTGCAGAGGTTGAACAAATTGTCAAGGAATCAGATTGTTCTAGTAACAATAAAATTGAAAATTATATAATAAAAATAGATGAAGTATTTAATAAATATAGAGAGGTGGTTTCAAAAGAGGAATTTGATAGACTTCTTCATAACGGAAATTCAATTTCGATCAGTGGGGCGAAAAATGCCGACGAGCTGGGAGATTTGAATAGTGTCACAAAAGAAATGTTTAGATTATATGATTCTAAACACCAGTTTATTGGTATTTTTAAATTAACAGAAGATTTAAATCTTTTTAAACCTGTAAAGATGTTTTATTCGTAAATAATGTTGCAGAATGCAGAGGGAAAATGTATGGAAATCATTAGAGAATTATCTAAAATTAAATTGCATAATACTGTTGTTGCTGTTGGCAAATTTGATGGAATTCATAAGGGTCATAGGATGTTACTAGAACAGATGCAAAAGGAAAAAGTAGATGGTTTGTCGGTAGTTTTCACATTTGAAAAGGCACCTATAGAGGAAATAAACCAAGAAGACAAAAAACATATACTTACAAAAAGAGAAAAATATAGATTCTTCAAGGAAATGGATGTGGACTTAGTTGTAGAATGTCCAATAAATAGCAATATCATTACTATGGAGGCAGAAGAATTCATAAAAACGATTCTTGTGGAAAAACTAGGAATGAAGGCTATTTTTTGTGGAAGTGATTTCCGCTTCGGGCATAATAGGCTTGGAGATGTAGAATTTTTAAAATCCCTAGAAAAAAAATATAACTATAAAACAATCGTCTTTGAAAAAATAAAAATAGACAACATTGACATAAGTAGTACATACATTAGAGAGAAGATTCAAAAGGGGGATATTGAGAAAACCTTAAAAATGTTGGATTACCCTTATACTATAATTGGAGAGGTGATTCACGGGAATAAGATTGGAAGGACAATTGGTTTTCCAACTGCCAATATAGCCCCTGATGATGATAAATTGTTACCTCCTAATGGTGTTTATTTTACAAAGGTAACTGTGAATAATAAAAAATATTCAGGCATTACAAATATTGGGTGCAAACCAACTGTTGAAAATGGTAATGAAATATGTGTAGAAACCAATATTATAGGACTTTGCGAGGATATTTACGGACAGTGTATAGTGGTGGAATTTTACCATTATCATAGGAATGAAATTAAATTTAAATCATTAGATGATTTGAAGAGACAAATAAAAAGTGATTATGATAGTTGTATAAATTTTAAATTTGATATATAGAAAATGTCTAAAATGCCATTTTTTGTAATAAAAATATAAGTTTTCTATGATTTTAATATCAAATTTGTGAATATTACTAATAAGGTTGACATTTTATACTTGGGTGTTATAATAATTTTCGTGTAATAAATTTAACAATTTTGTAACAATTCAGATAACGACTTTACGATTATTCCTTTAAAAGGAGGTATTATGAGAAGAGGAAATACAGTTTTTGGAGCTTGTATTATGGTTGCATGTTCACTTGGATTAAATGCAATAGCACCTGGACAAGCCGATTCAAACGTAAA
>JAAYNM010000038.1 GCA_012520815.1 Clostridiales bacterium | reverse complement strand
TTATAAAACCCCACAGCAGGTTGAAGATGAGGCTCTTGTAGCTTAATAATCTTTCTCTCCGTATTAATGCTATGCAGAGAGAAAAAGTTCAACTTTTTGTGTCCAAAGTATTGACATAGGTCCAATTGTACTTTTTCTTAATCTCCAGAAAAACAGTATCCGAAGTTTGCGGAACTCCATAACTACGAAGTCTTAGTTTTTCCTTATATACCGGTTTTTCAATGGATTTACGAATTAACTCATCATTTTTGGTGTCATAATACACATTTGCAATGTTATAGAATTCTGAATCCTTATTGTACTTATCGGTTCTCATATAACTTGACATTCTTGTAGTTAAAAAATCAAGAGTTTTTTCATCAATGATATATTTTTTTTCATATCTGTTAAACACTTCTATTGCCATACTGTCATCTCCTTTACAATATATATCATACTTCTGTTATGTGACAGAATTTTCACAGTTAACTATGTTGTATATTTTACCATAGAATACTAAATCTGTGTGATAGAATTGTGTTGAATAAATAAAAAGAAAAGACCAGAGAATTGAAATTCTCTGGTCCTTGGTTTTTTACAATGTAATTAAATATTAAGGAACTTTTTAACTATAGATTCCATCTCAGACACTTCACAAACTGTGTCATGACGTACATCTGCATTTCTTATTTCTTCTATAGCATTTGGCACTTTAACATTACCAATCTTAGAAAGTTCATCTACTAATTCAAAATCACCCATTGCATCATACTTAGGGTCTATCGCATTCATTACACTTCTTGTAAACTTGAACGGACTAGCTGTTGAAGCAATAATTGTCTTTGTTTCATCATTTGTCTCATTCTTATATTTCTTATAAACCTGGGCTGCAACACCAGTATGAGTATCAATAATATATCCTGTTGTGTCATAGATATTCTTTATAACCTTTGCTGTCTCAGCTTCAGTTGAGTAATTTCCGTAGAAATCCTTAAGTTCAGCCTTCATCTCATCAGTAATATTATATATACCATCTTCACTAAGAGCTGTCATAAGTTCTTTATTCTTCTTATCATCATTACCAGCAATCTTGTATACAAGTCTTTCAAGGTTACTTGAAATAAGAATATCCATAGATGGTGATGTTGTAAGTATAAAATCTCTGTTCTTATCATAACTTCCCGTTGTAAAGAAATCATATAATACTTTATTATCATTTGAAGCACAGATTAACTTTTCAATTGGAAGTCCCATATTCTTTGCATAAAATGCTGCTAAAATATTTCCGAAATTACCTGTTGGAACTACAACATTAATCTTTTCTCCTTCAGTAATTTCACCCTCTTTAAGTAACTGAGCATATGCATAAACATAATAAACTACTTGAGGAACTAATCTACCAATATTAATAGAATTTGCAGAAGAGAACTGATATCCCGCATCATTCATTACTTTTTCTAAATCTTTATTACCAAAAATTGCCTTAACGCCACTTTGAGCCTGATCAAAATTCCCATTAATTCCAACAACAAATGTATTGTCACCCTTTTGAGTAACCATTTGTTTTTCCTGAATTGGACTTACACCACCCTTTGGATAGAAAACAACAATCTTTGTATGTTCAACATCTGCGAAGCCTGCAAGAGCAGCTTTACCTGTATCACCTGATGTAGCCGTAAGAATAACAATATCATTTTTTACATTATTTTTCTTTGCTGAGGTAATGAGTAAATGTGGCAATATAGATAATGCCATATCCTTAAATGCGATTGTAGAACCATGGAATAATTCTAAGAAATATGCTCCATCTGCTTTTACAAGTGGTGCAATCTCCTCTGTGTCAAATTTTGAATCGTATGCCTTATCTATACAGTTCTTTAATTCTTCCTCTGTAAAATCAGTAAGAAACTCTTTCATAACTGCATATGCTACTTCCTGATATGACATTTCCTTTAATTCATCAATGCTTATATTAAGCTTTGGTAATGTTACAGGAACAAATAATCCACCGTCACTAGCAAGACCTTTTAAAATAGCCTGTGACGCTGTTACTGTCTGATCACTTCTTGTGCTCTTATACATTACTTCCATCTGTATACCTCTTTCTGCGATAATATTTAATATTTTAAACATTGTAATAATAGCATACCTTTTATACTTATACAAGAATGAAATTCAATAGTTTCCTGGAGATTTTCACGCTTTTATACTGTTCCAAATACTGTTTTTCATTTAGATTATCAATGTAGTTTTTGGTGTATTTTATGGCAATGCCCTTTTCTTCAAGTACATCAATCGCCTTATTATATGCAATTGCTGCCTCGTCTTCATTTTTATATCTGCCAACAATATAATCGCCATTAATATGAATTTTGGTAACGTATATTTCTCTACCATCCGTAATTTTCTTTGATACACCATTGTATCTATTGATTATTCGGATATTTTTATATCTAAAATCAGTATCATCGCCATTTACAAATTCATAATCTTTGTTTTTTACAGCAAAATTTTTGATTCCATACCTATTAAGAATGTTTACCTGCATTCCATAATCAGCCACAAACATATGACTTCCACGCTTCATTATCTTATGCGTTGAGTAATAAAACAAATCATCTACATCAAAAGTAAAAATTTCTTCCATATTGTAGTAATATTCAAAATATTTTGGTTTCATATATATTGGATTTTTAAAGTAGATTCCATTATCACGAAAATTTATAATTGATACCCACTTATCAAAGGAAAGATATTTTGCCTTGTTCTTGTAGTTTTCTATCGTAAAAGAGGGTGTATTTATAAGCTTTACAGCTTCCATATATGCCCTGTGAGCTTCATTTTCAGTTTGATAGCTTCCAAGACTAATATGCTTATTTCTGTACGTAAAAGAGGAACGATAGTACACTGTTCCATCCTTCTTTTTGGCTATAAATACACCTTTTTTTAAGCTCATGAATTTCTCCTATTACCCAAATATTTTTACAAGTGGATCTTTCATCGGTATTGTTTTTTCCAAAGATTCTGCGTAAAGAACCGGGCCATATCCACCATAATCATTGCGATATTCGTTTTTCACTGTAGCAATTATATCTACTGTATCTTTATCCACCAAATTCTTTGATTCCCTCGATTGGCATACAAGACCCATAAATACAATATCATCTGCACAACAAGTCATCGCTGGTCTACCAGCCACAAAGAAATTCTTTGGCAAGGATGGTTCTTTCATTACCATTGTCTTTAAATGAAATCTTTTATTTTCATAACGAGATATCGTTTGCCATAAATCCAAATAGAAAATGCCATAGTCATCTAGTCCAATTTCTACTAAATCAGCTTTTAAATCATATGGTAAATCTTCATCTGTAAGTGGGATGTCTACCTCACCATCTCCATCCTCAAATACCACATCTATATTAGTATTTAGGGCTGTAATGCTTCTTTTGTAACCATTTAGCTTGTCTACATCCTTGCATCTATTCATAATAACCATTTCAGAATTACGAACCATATCTGCAAACATTGAACGCATATTGTTAAAATAATTTTCAAATGTAGTAAAATCAGCCATAGTAATTTGTTGAGCTATTTCCCAATCTTTAGGAAACTGAAGATTTTTACAATCCCACATTCCATTATATTCTATAAGGATTCTAGATGGTTTGTATTCTTCATCTAGTGACGCAAGTTTTTCAAGAGTAAAATCCTCTTTTTCTTCTATAACTACCATTTTGGTATTATATTTTTTCAGCTCGACTTCGTCATATTCCTCAACACCCTCTTCACAAACTATAAGCAATGAAGGTTCTTCCATTTGAAAATAATCCTGACTAATGGTATAGTTCATAAACTGTGTTTTTCCGCTTTCCAAAAAGCCATAGATTATATATACCGGTTTTTTATCATCTCTAACCATTCTGTTCACCTTTTATAAACTAATTCATAAATATGTTTCTCAATTCTTCTTCGCTATATCCAGCAGCAATAACA
This sequence comes from Clostridiales bacterium, assembly GCA_012520815.1. Classification (GTDB taxonomy): domain Bacteria; phylum Bacillota; class Clostridia; order Lachnospirales; family Lachnospiraceae; genus SVEL01. Next base: position 3,979 of record JAAYNM010000038.1, on the reverse strand, counting down.
CAAACTTTACCTGTGTAATCAGGGTTACCATCTCTTATATCCACTTGACCTGGGACATAATCAAAGTATATCCATGTGTCAGATTCTGCATTTTTGACAATACCCTTTGAACGAAGAATTGTACCTTTAGTTTCATTTTCAAACTTGTTAAATATCTCTTCAAGTTTACTCTTTGTAAATGCCACTGAGGTTTCCACTCCCCAGCTTGTAAATACATCATCTGCATGATGATGGTCGTGTCCATGGTCATGTCCACATGAACAATGTCCGTGCTCATCTACATGATGTTCCTGGTGAGCATGGTGATGGTGCTCATGCTCTTCATGGTCGTGATGGCAGCAATGGTGTTCATGCTCGTGTTCATATTCTTCTTCATGGTCGTGATGGTTACAAGAATGCTCATGCTTTTCTTCCAGCTCATCAAGCATACTTACAGCTGATTCTTTATTATTTAAAGCAGCAATAAGGACCGCATCTTCAAGTGTATCTACTGGAGTAGTAACAACTGCCGCCTTATCATTCAAAGCCTTAAGGAGTTCTAATGTTTCTTCTACTTTTCCTTCTTTTGCAATATCTGTTCTACTTAAAATAATTGTATTTGCATTTTCAATCTGATTCTTATAGAATTCACCAAAATTTTTCAGATACATTTTGCATTTTGAAACATCTGCTACTACAACTTTGTGATCTACTTCAAGACCTACTTCGCTAGCAATATCCATTACTGCCTTTTCAACATCTGATAATTTACCAACACCTGATGGTTCAATGATTATTCTATCTGGATGATATGTGTCTACAACTTCTTTTAGTGATGTAGCAAAGTCTCCTACAAGGGAGCAGCAAATGCATCCTGAATTCATCTCCTTTATTTCGATGCCAGCTTCCTTTAAGAAGCCACCATCGATACCAATTTCGCCAAATTCATTTTCTATTAATACTACATTTTCATTTCCATAAACGTGTCCTAGTAAATGCTTTATAAGAGTAGTCTTTCCTGCTCCTAAGAAACCTGAAATAATATCTACTTTTATCATTTTACACCAAGCCTTTCAAACTTAATTTATTTTGCAACAATATTTACAATTCTTCCTGGTACATATATTTCTTTAATAATGTCTCCAGTAAGTTTGTCACTAATAGCCTCTTTAGCCATTGCAATAACATCATCTTTTGCGGCATCTTTGTCTATCGAAATTGTAGTCTTTGTTTTACCATTTATTTGGACAGCAATTTCTACTATACTCTCAACAGTCTTTGCTTCTTCATACTCTGGCCATGTTGACTGGTATACTGAATTTTCAAAGCCAGCAATACTCCAAAGTTCCTCTGTAATATGAGGTGCTACTGGGTTAAGTAATGCAAGAAGAGTCTTAAATTCACCCTTTGTAACACTACCTTGTTTGTAGAATTCATTGATAAGCGCCATCATAGCAGCAATAGCTGTATTGTATTTGAGGTTCTCAAAATCATTTGAAACCTTCTTTATAGTCTGGTGCATCATTGTTTCCATAGATTTTGAATAATTCATATCATCATTTAACATATCCTGAAGTTTCCATACTCTATCAAGGAATCTTCTACATCCCTTAACTCCGTCTTCAGACCATGAAGCACTTAAATCAAATGCTCCAATGAACATCTCATAGGTACGAAGTGTATCTGCACCATACTCACTAACAATATCATCTGGATTGACAACATTACCGCGGCTCTTAGACATCTTTTCACCATTAGAACCTAAAATCATTCCATGTGATGTTCTCTTCTGATATGGTTCCTTTGTAGATACAACACCTTGATCATATAAGAACTTATGCCAGAAACGAGAGTACAATAAATGTAAGGTTGTATGTTCCATACCACCATTATACCAATCAACTGGAAGCCAGTAATTTAAAGCTTCTTTAGATGCTAATGCCTGTGTATTGTCTGGATCTGTATATCTTAAGAAATACCATGATGAACCAGCCCATTGTGGCATAGTATCAGTTTCTCGCTTAGCAGCTCCTCCACAACATGGACATGTTGTATTTACCCAATCAGTCATAGCTGCAATTGGAGACTCACCATTATCTGTAGGCATATAGCTTTCAACCTCTGGGAGTTCAAGAGGAAGTTCACTCTCTGGTAGTGCAACATATCCACATTTATCACACTTAACGATTGGTATTGGCTCGCCCCAGTATCTTTGTCTTGAGAATACCCAATCACGAAGTTTAAAGTTTACCTTTTTAATACCAATATTCTTTTCCTCAAGGAATTGAATAATTTTAACCTTTGCATCTTTTACTTCTAACCCATCAAGGAAATCAGAATTCATAAGAACACCAGTAGCTACATCTGTGAATGCCTCAGCTTCGATATCAACCACGGCTCCATCTTTCCCAACAACTTGAATTAATGGGAGATTGAATTTCTTAGCAAATTCCCAATCTCTATCATCATGAGCAGGTACTGCCATAATAGCACCAGTTCCATAAGTCATAAGAACGTAATCTGAAATCCATACAGGTATTTCCCTTCCATTAACTGGATTAATAGCTGTAATACCCTGAATTTGAACACCAGACTTATCCTTTGCAAGTTCTGTTCTTTCAAAATCAGATTTCTTCGATGCCATATTTCTGTAATCTACGATTTCATCCCAGTTACCAATTTCATCCTTGTACTTATCAATTATAGGATGCTCTGGTGATACAACCATATAGGTTACACCAAAAAGTGTATCCGGTCTTGTAGTATATATTCTCAGTTTATCTTCTTTATCTTTAATAGAGAAGTCTACTTCTGCACCTTCTGAACGACCTATCCAATTCTTCTGTGATACTTTTACTTTTTCAATGTAATCAACGCCATCAAGATCATCAATTAATTTCTGTGCATATTCTGTGATTTTAAGCATCCACTGACTCTTAACCTTACGAACAACTTCGCTTCCACATCTTTCACAAACACCATTTACAACTTCTTCATTAGCAAGACCTACTTTACATGATGTACACCAGTTAATTGGCATTTCTGTTTTGTATGCTAATCCCGCATTGAATAACTTTAAAAATATCCATTGTGTCCATTTGTAATATTCTGGATCGGTTGTGTTAATTTCTCTATCCCAATCAAATGAATATCCAAGTGAATGTAACTGTTCCTTAAATCTAGCAACATTATTCTTTGTTACTATCTTTGGATGAATTTTATTTAAAATAGCATAATTTTCTGTTGGAAGACCAAATGCATCCCATCCCATTGGATAAAGTACATTGTAACCTTGCATTCTTCTCTTTCTTGCAACTATATCAAGTGCTGTATATGGACGTGGATGTCCAACATGAAGTCCCTGTCCTGATGGATAAGGGAATTCTACCAATGCATAAAATTTAGGTTTTGTAAAATCATTGGTAACTGCAAAAGCCTTATTATCATCCCAAATTTTTTGCCATTTCTTTTCTACTACTTTGTGATTGTACATTTCTGACATAATATCCTCCTTCACCAAAGGGTGTTTTTAAATAATACAGGATTCGGACTCCTAAAAACAATAAAAGCCCTCATCCCAAAAAGAGACGAAGACTTGATATTCTACGCGGTACCACTCTCATTCGTATATAAAATACGCACTCAAGATTCTATAACGGGAATTCCCGCCTCTAGCTACTATAGTTCACCAAAGGGTCTTCCTGGCGAGTTGGGAGATTTAGGTACTATCTTTCACCTACCGATAGCTCTCTAAAACCATACATCTCTTAATACTCCAGTTCTTCGACTGTTCAATATTAAAAATGATTATTGGCTCAATTTCACCAATAACCACTCTATTTTAACACATGAAATTTATTTGTCAACGGTGGAATACTTGAGTTTCCGTAGTTTTATCCACAGAACCCTGTTTTTATCATATTTGTTATAAACAACTTTTAAAAAATGCCCAAAATATAAGGAATCCTATTCTTTTTTGTAGTAAAATTAAATCTCCACA
>JAAYNM010000037.1 GCA_012520815.1 Clostridiales bacterium | reverse complement strand
TTTTATACTGTTAATCATAGAGAACACCTATCCTTTGTTTGTATTAGTTAGTCGCTAAATACTTTATCACAAAGTGGTGTTCTCTTGTTTTTTATTTTCCATTATCCGAATAAAATTTTACGCTAGCCGCAAGTTCCAGCTCAAAGAAAAATTCTACTCCACCCGAAACATTTTTCACTCCATAATCCTTTTGCATAGATTCCATAATAGCCTTAACAATAGACAGTCCTATTCCGTTTCCACCATATTCCCTAGTCCTTGATTTATCCACTTTATAGAACTTTTGCCAAATATTTTCAATCTCATTTTCAGGTATGTTTTCTCCAGTATTTTTAATGCTAATTCTAATATTTTTTCCCATTTTTTTCATGGAAATAAATATTATTTTATCGAAGTCTATATGATTAATTGCATTACTAATGTAATTGGTAATAACTTCAGCAGTTACAAATTCGTCTGCCCATACAAATACAGGGATTGAATCATCAAAAACAATCTTAATATTTTTACTATCTAACATCACCTTAAAATTGGCTAGAATCTGTTTAATTATTTCAACAATATCGAATCTTTCCATGTCAATCGAAGCACTTCCAAATTCAATTTGATTTAACGTTAGAAGTTTCATTACCATCTTATTCATTTTTGCTGCTTCGTCTGTAATAACATCACAATAAAAATTCATACTATCAACATCGTCATTAACACTTTCTTTTAATCCCTCGGCATAACCTTGAATTAAAGCAATAGGCGTCTTTAGTTCATGAGAAACATTCGATAGAAATTCCTTCCTCATTTGATCAATTTCGTCTTTTTTAGCAATATCTTTTGTTAATTCCATATTAGCATTTTTTAGCTCACGGATGCTATTTTCTAAATTCTTGGACATTGTATTAATACTTGCACCAAGAATTCCAATCTCATCCTCTTCTCCACCTTCGTATTTAACCGAAAAGTCCATTCTAGACATTCTCTCAGAAATTTGAGCTAAATTTTTAACCGGTTTCGTAACTTTACGCGTCACGAAGATAATAACCACCGTACAGAATATCAACATAGATATTGCCACATATACATAAAATCTATTTGAAACTGCAATAGAATCTCTAATACCATCAATAGAAACCCTCATAAGAAAAAGCTCCCCTGTATTGAGTGTTCCATACATTTCAAGATAACTTCCTCCTGTGCTTGAATCCACAATAGTATATACTGAATACGCCTCTTTTTCTAAAATTATATCCTCCTTGGTTGTATCATCATAAAATATCAAGTCCTTAAGTCTATTCACCAAATTATCACCATTTACACTAAAGCCTGATGATAAACAGATTTGTAGGGATTCATCAACTATTAAAAATGAAATGTTGGACTTTTCACACTCACCTATAATATTAACTACCGTTTCTCTTATATATATAGAATCATCTTCAAATGCTTTATTGATCATATCGTAGGAATCCACTAACTCACTACTCGTTTGATTAATGTAATATTTTTCGAGAAAAACACTGTTAAATAGCCAACTTAGCAATACAACAGCGGCAGTCATTCCTAACAAAATGACTGCCATTTTCATACTAAGTGAATGGTTAAATCCATATTTTTTTTTGAGGTTATTTACAGTATTATTACTTGTATTATTCATATCTAGATTCCTATTCCACAACAAACTTGTAACCAAGACCCCATATGGTCTTGATATAATCAGCATCAGCACCAAGCTTTGCTCTTAGTTTTTTTACATGTGTATCAATAGTTCTTGCATCTCCAAAATAATCGTAATTCCATACGTTATTTAATATCTTTTCTCGTGAGAGGGCTATATCTATATTATCTACAAAATATACTAGTAGTTCAAATTCCTTAAAGCTTAAATCTATTGAATTACCACTAACTTTAACAATATGAGCCGGTTTATTTATCTGAATATTTCCTACAGTAATAATTCCATCATCCAATTTATTTGCCCTCCTAAGAATAGCATCTACTCTGGCAACTAAAATCTTTGGACTAAATGGCTTTGCTATATACTCATCTACGCCTAATTCAAATCCTAATAGTTCATCTGTTTCATCACTTTTAGCTGTAAGCATCATTACAGGTACTTTAGAGGACTTTCTAATCTCTCTAAGAACCATAAATCCATCCTTCTTTGGCATCATAACATCTAAAAGTATAAGTGAAATGTCTTTGTTTTCATAAAATACTTCTAGAGCCTCTTCACCGTCTCCAGCTTCGAGCACAATATAGTCCTTCTTTACAAGAAAATCCTTAACTAACTTTCTCATTCTGCTTTCATCATCAACCACTAAAACTTTTAAATCTGACATATTATTTCCTCACTATTCGCCGTCAATAGATATCTCTAGTTCTTCTAGACTTTTTTCCTTCAATTCAAGTTCTCTACTCCACTGAGCAAGATTCTCTTCCTGTGCCTTATATTGCTCATCTATTCTATTTTTGTAATTTATAATGTTTATATTTTCACTATTGTTTGAAATAATAACAAAAATAACAAGAATAAGAACAAGTACAACATTGACAATTATCATATTAATAAAGTGATTTTTAAAAACAGAATCAGCATCCTTATATACCGTTTTAACCTTTGTCTTTGAACCTGTACCAGAAAAAACTTTTATATCATCTACTTCATCCTCTCCATACTGCCCACTATCCATAATGATAGTACGTAAGCTATATAGATAGTTATATCCAATGGGAGTTTTAAACAAACCTTTTTCATTCATGCGATTATAGGCAGAAAACACATTTTTAACATTGGACATATCTGTTCTGCTTTTCATGTAATTAACTCCGTTTAATTCATTTTTTGCTTCTTCAGCTTCGGCCTCACTTCCAAACAAAAAGCCGTCCACAACATATTTTTTTTTTGCCATATTTCACCTGCTTGTCTTTTTCATATATTAATACATTTCGACTTTTATTACTTTTTGTAGCTGCTTACTACTACAGTCTCTATAATAATTTCAGATTTTGGAGTTCCGTTTGATGTTCCCACTGCTTCTACAATGGCATCCACTATTTCAATGCCTTCGTAAACTTGTCCAAACACTGTATGCTTACCATAAAGCCATGGACACCCACCATTCTTTGAATAGTATTCAAAGACATCTTCATCAAGTGGTAAATCACCATTAAGCAAAGTATCCCTATAATAGTCAACATATGAGGTGTCGTTTGTTTGTACAATAAAGAACTGAGAACCATTGGTATTTACACCAGAATTTGCCATACACAATGCACCACGAACTGGCATTAAATGTCCAGTGAATTCATCCTCAAAGGCACTACCCCAGATACTTTGACCACCTGCTCCTGTACCCTGTGGGTCACCTCCTTGAATCATAAAATCAGGTATAATTCTATGAAATGAAACTCCGTCATAATAACCTTCCTGAGCATGAACGATGAAATTTTCAACTGCCTTTGGTGCTAAAGTCTCAAAGAACTTCACTTTAACGACACCATAATCTCTAATGTATATAGACGCAACAATCTCACCTTCCACTGGATCCAAATATTGACAAACTTCTTCTGGAATTACAGTGTCACCATATTTAGCTGGTTCCCCTGTGGGATTTTCCTCAAACATAGATTTAGTAGTTGAACTTTCCTCATCTTTTCTGTCAGATTCCATTGTAAATAAATATACACATCCTACAATAGCTGCGATTAAAAAAGCTATGCACACTACTAGTATTATAATATTTTTGATTTCGCGTTTTTCTTTCTGCGGTTGGTTTTTTACTAACTTGTTACTCATTTTATCACCTATTACTTGCAAATATCAGCTACAACTGCGCTAATAACCTTGCCGTCTGCCTTTCCTTTTAATTTTGCCATAACTTCTTTCATAATGGCACCTTTATTTTTGGTAGCAGCTATATCTGCAAATTCGGTGTTTATAATTTCTTTAATATCTTCTTCACTTAACATCTTTGGTGCATATTCACTTATAATATTAACTCTAATAGTGTATTGCTCCCTAAGTTCAGTTCTATCTGCGGGGCAAGTCTCAACCTGTTCCTTTGCTGTTTTAAGTTCTTTAATAATAGCTCTATCTACTAATTCATCTGGAATATTTTCACGTGTTCCTTCATCTATAGCTAGTTTTTTAACTGCTGAAACAAGAATAGAAATGGTCTCTTTTCTCTCTTTATCTCTAGCTTTCATTGCTGTAATCATATCTTTTTGTAATGTTTCAAAATTCATTTTATTGCCTCCTTTTATTTAGAATATTTACTGTTAATAAGTATATACCAACCACAAACTTGTATCAACAATGTTTTAGGAAAAAAATATGGATTTTTTGTGAAAAAGAAAAAGCATTTTCATAGCAACAAAAAACATAAAAATACGAATCTCGTGGCAATCTTTCAAGTATAGCTGTAGTTTTGTAATTGGCATATAACAACCTCCCCTAATATAAATTTTCTTCGTAATCTTAACTATAGCAAAAACCTGCCGAAAAAAGCAATTTCTGCTTTTTCGACAGGTTTCGATAATTGATGGAGATGACGGGAGTCGAACCCGTGTCCAAAAGCCCATTCAATGTTCTTCTACTATCATAGTCAGTTATTGTACATTCCCTCCTCCCACCGAGAACTAACACCCAATGGAATTTAGTAGCTTCATAAATCTATTACCAGCTCAAAGCTTTGCTAATAATGTTCCCTACTGAGTCGATGCCTTAATCCTAGTTGTAGGAAACTAGGTTAAGACAGCTGCAACTAGGCAGCGATTGCTAAATTTTCTTCAGCGTTTATATTTATTTTTTGCCATTTAACGCATCGCCTGCGGATAGCTTCACCACCTGCAAAACCTCTGTCGAAGCCTTTACATCCCCAAATAATTGGGTATTTGGTTAAACCAAATTACTTTATATTACTTCAAACATATTAAAATGTCAAGCAAACCTGTCCTTGAGTTTCCGCAGTTTTATCCACAACTGCGGATTTTATCAGTTTTACAATAAACAACTTTCAAAAAATGCCCAAAATATAAGGAATCCAGACTCTTTGTTGGGTATAATTAAAGTGACAAAACAAAAACCAACTAAACAAAAAAAGAGAGGATTCCTTATGCTTAATTCTACCACAAATACTTATACCTTAAAACGAAAAATTTTATCTTTTTCAAACAAAATTTCC
>JAAYNM010000036.1 GCA_012520815.1 Clostridiales bacterium | reverse complement strand
GGAATGCCAATGCAGGAGGTTAATGTACAACCAGTTCAGTTCCAAGCATTTTCACCAGACTTAGTCGCTGTAAATCAGAAAGAGAATATTAATCTTATTATGGATGTACCTCTTGAAGTTACAGTTGAGCTTGGTAGAACAACAAAGTCAATTCAGGATATTCTTGAATTTACACCAGGAACTATTATAGAATTAGACAAGATCGCAGGTGAACCAATTGATGTACTTGTTAACGGCAAGTATGTAGCAAAAGGTGAAGTTGTGGTTATCGAAGAAAGTTTCGGTGTTAGAGTAACCGAAATCATAAAATAAATCTTTTAGGAGAGAAAAAGTTATGGCGAAAAATATTTTGATTTGTGATGATGCGGCATTTATGCGCATGATGATTAAGGATATTTTAACAAAAAATGGATACAACATAGCCGGAGAAGCGGAAAACGGCAAAGTTGCAGTTGAAAAATACTCAGAAACAAAACCTGATTTAGTAATGATGGATATTACAATGCCAGAGATGGATGGAATTCAGGCCCTTAAAAAGATTAAGGAAAATGACCCAGCGGCTACTGTAATTATGTGTTCAGCAATGGGACAACAGGCAATGGTAATTGAGTCAATTCAATCTGGAGCAAAGGATTTTATTGTTAAACCGTTCCAAGCAGATAGAGTTTTGGAAGCGGTAAAAAAAGCGGTAGGCTAAAATGAATATATACGCGTTATCAGGGATCGATGGTGCAATCAAATTTATTACACTGCTAATTTTATTTGCCTTTGTTTTGGCAATAACCTATTTTGTAACAAGATGGATAGGTGGTTACCAAAAGCAGCATTATACCAAGGGCAATATAGAGATAATCGAGGCACGTCAGATATCTACTAACAAGTATATCTACGTTGCCCGGATTGGCAGTGAATATTTTGCAATTGCATCTGGAAAAGAGTCAATGAACGTTATAGGAAAGTTGGATAAAGAAGGTTTGGTTTTTCCAGAACCATCTGTTACAAAACCAAAGGATTCTTTCCAAAATATTCTAGACAAAGTTAAAAACTTAAAGCAGACGAAAAAGTAAAGGTATAGAAATGAAGCAGAATATTAAAAGAATGTACAAGATACTGTGCCTTATATTGCTTGTTTTTGGAATTACATTATTTTGTAGTGAATATGCAATGGCTACAACAGTAGAAAACGAAACCGCTTCAGATTCTACTATTGATACAGGCTCAGACTCATCGGATCTTTTAGGTATAACTATTTCCACTGATTCAAAAGGTATTAGTAGCGCATTGCAAATAGTTTTAGTGCTTACAGTAATTGCATTATGCCCATCTATTCTGATAATGGTTACGTCGTTTACTCGTATATTGATTGTGATGCATTTTACTAGAAGTGCATTAGCCACGCAGACTGCACCGCCTAATCAGATTTTAGTAGGAATATCATTATTTTTAACTATTTTTATTATGTCACCAATATTTACGCAGGTGTATCAAGAAGCATATATACCTTTTAGCAATGATGAGATGACGCAGGAAGAATTTGTTGAAGCAGCAGCTGGTCCACTTAGAACATTTATGTTTAATCAAGTTGATGATAAGGACTTAGATTCAATGTGCCAAATAGCAGGTGTAACTACAGTTAGCAGCAGGGAGGATATCCCAACTACTGTACTTATCCCAGCATTTATAATTAGTGAGTTGAGAATTGCCTTTTTTATAGGTTTTTTAATATATGTACCATTCCTAGTTATAGATATGGTGGTTTCATCTGTACTTATGTCAATGGGTATGATGATGCTACCACCGACTACAATTTCAATGCCTTTTAAGATATTGTTATTTGTATTAGCGGATGGATGGAACCTGATTATAGTCAACCTTATGCAGACATTCAAATTTTAGGAGGGTATCATGACAGTAGAAGCAGTACTTGATATTGCAAGTGAAACTATCTGGACGATTATAATTACGTCAGCCCCTCTTATATTGTTGTCACTTTTAGTGGGACTGATAATTAGTATATTTCAGGCTGTAACATCAATTCAGGAGCAAACACTTACCTTTGTTCCTAAGTTATTAGCGATATTTATAGGACTTATGGTTTTTGGTTCATTTATACTAAATACTATAGTTACCTTCATAGAAAACCTATGGGGTAGTTTTGGAGAATTCATCTAATGAATATAGATGTAAGTTTATCTCAATTAAATATTGAGTATTTCCTATTAGTACTGGTAAGAATCACATCATTTGTATATATAGCTCCTTTTTTTGGTCAGAAGAATGTGCCTCAAAGAATTAAATTGGGGCTTTCTGTGTTTATATCGCTAATTGTTTTTAATTTATCACCGGGAAAAGTACCGGAATATAACACAGTATTTGACTATGGTGCCCAAGTGATTAGTGAAAGTATTGCAGGTTTGTTGATTGGATTTTCAGCATTCATATGCAATACAATAATTTTGTTTGCAGGTAGGATGATAGATACTGATATAGGATTTTCTATGTCTACGGTATTTGATCCAACAACCAATACACAAATGAGTTTAACCGGTACATTTTATCAGTATATGTTAATGCTTATGATGATAGCATCAAATATGCATTTGTTTTTGTTAAATGCCATAGTGGATTCGTTTTCATTGTTCCCCGTTGGCGGATTTTCCCCGAAAGCGACAATGTATAATACAGTCATCGGTTTTTTGAGGGATTATTTCATAATAGGATTTAGAATTGTATTACCAGTGTTTGTATCAATTTTACTTTTAAGCTGTGCGATGGGTATTATGACCAAAGTAGCATCTCAAATCAATATGTTTTCTGTAGGTATACAGATAAAGATGTTAGGCGGTCTTTTTATATTATTTTTTACTATATCATTGTTACCAACAATAGCAAATTTCATTTTTGAGGAAATGCAAGAAAAGGTAATAAATATCATGAAGACAATGTACTAGCTGGAGGCCTACAATGGTGGATAATTATAGAATTATACAACTTAACCTACAGTTATTTGCAAAAGATGGTCCTGGTGGAGAAAAAACAGAACCAGCAACAGAGAAAAAACTGGATGATGCCAGAAAAGAAGGACAAGTAGCCAAAAGTACAGAGATGGTAAATGCTGTATATTTGGTAGCGATTTTCTACTTGTTAAAATTTACGGTTGGAACACTTGGTGGTCAATTAATTGATGTTTTTTCACTAATGTATTCTCAGATACCAAAGTATACATCTGGTTCGGAATTTAACGTAGCTACAGCTGTAGAAATATTCAAAAATGGTATTTTAGACATTATACTTATGCTGGCACCTGTGCTAATTGCTTCTTTTTTCATTTACTTTTTGGGCGATTTTGTTCAAGTAAAATGGAAACCAACAGCTAAACCAATAATGCCAAAGTTTAGCAAAATAAATCCAGCGTCAGGATTTAAAAGAATATTTTCAAAACAATCCATAATAAACTTGCTAAAAGCAGCGGCTATTGTGGGCATTTGTATATATATTATATACGACGAATTCATAGAGAATATATATGGAATTTTAAATCTATATGAAATTTCTCTAGAAAATGGAATCATTTTTGTGGGTGAACTAGTTTTTGCTGTTGCCACAAAGATAAGTTTGGTTTACCTCGTTGTAGGTGTGATTGACCTAATCTTCCAGAGAAGAAAATTCAATGAAGAGATGATGATGACTAAGCAAGAAATTAAGGATGAATTCAAAAACAGTGAAGGAGATCCTACAGTTAAGCAACAGCAACGTAGAAGGATGAGAGAGGCATCACAACGAAGAATGATGCAAAAACTTCCAGAAGCAGATGTTGTTATTACCAACCCAACGCATTTTGCGGTGGCAATAAAATACGATTTGGAACTAGCAGAAGCCCCCATTGTTATTGCAAAGGGTGAAGATTTTTTAGCACAAAGAATTAAAGAGATTGCTAGAGAAAATGAAATTGAGATATATGAAAATAAACCACTTGCACGAGCTCTATATGCAAGCGTGGATGTAGGTGAGAAAATTCCACAGGAGTTGTACCAGGCGGTTGCTGAGGTATTGGCATACGTATATGGTGTGAAGAATAAAACAGTTCCTGTTAAAAAATAAAATAGTAGAAAGCATTAAATACTATACAATAAGAAACAATGTATCAAAGTAAATTTTTGTAAAACAATTGTAGTAAACTAAAAACACGAAAGGAGATGGAAAAATGAAGAAAACAGATTTGGGCTTAGGTCTATACCTATTAGCAGCTATTGTATTCCTCATTATTCCTATTCCTAATGTATTATTAGATGTATTGTTAGCCCTTAATATTGCAGTGGCTCTTACGATTTTGTTTAATTCTTTGTTTTCCAAAGAAACATTAAGCATGTCCTCATTTCCTTCTCTTTTGTTATTGACTACATTATTTAGAATTTCTTTAAATGTATCTTCAACGAAGTTAATATTAGGTACGGGGGATCCAGGAAAGGTTGTAGAGACCTTCGGAAAATTCGTAGGTGGAGGAAGTCTGGTTATAGGTATAATAGTGTTTGTTATACTGTTATTAGTTCAGTTCATGGTAATTAACAAAGGTTCTGAGAGAGTTGCGGAAGTAACTGCTAGATTTACACTTGATGCAATGCCTGGTAAACAGATGGCTATTGATGCTGATTTAAATACCGGTGCAATTAATGACAATCAGGCAAAGGAAAGAAGAGAAAAACTCCAGGAGGAATCAGCTTTTTTTGGTTCTATGGATGGTGCCGTAAAGTACGTTAAAGGTGATGCTATGGCCGGCCTTATGATTACAGTCATTAATATCGTGGGTGGTATTGCAATGGGTGTTATGTCACAAGGACTCGAACTCACAGAGGCACTAGAAAAGTATACAATTTTAACAATTGGTGATGGTCTTGTAAGTTCTATCCCATCATTACTTATATCGTTAGCGACAGGTATTATAGTTACAAAAGCTTCAAGGGAAGCGGATATGGGAGACCTAGTATTTTTACAGTTATTTTCAATTCCAAAGGTTATGTACGCAGTTGGTGGAAGTTTAGTATTTTTAGGTGTTTTTTCTGAATTACCATTTATTGTATTTGTACCATTTGGTGCTGGTTGCTTATATATTGGATACAGATTGCAGACGAAGCAAGGTATTATGAATATTGAAGATGAAGTAACTGCGGAAGAAAGTGAAGCAGAGGAAATTCGTAGACCAGAAAATGTGGTTTCATTATTGCAAGTTGACCCTATCGAGTTGGAGTTTGGATATGGTATTATACCTTTAGCTGATGTAAATCAAGGTGGAGATTTGTTGGATCGAGTTGTTATGATTAGACGGCAAATAGCACTAGAATTAGGTGCTGTAGTTCCTATTATTCGTTTGCGAGATAACATTCAGTTGAATCCGAACCAATACATTATAAAAATAAAGGGAATACAGGTTAGTGAAGGTGAAATATTGTTTGACCATTATATGGCAATGAATCCAGGTATGGTTGAGGAAGAAATCACAGGTATTCCGACATTTGAACCATCCTTCCATTTACCAGCAATTTGGATAACTGAGGGACAAAGAGAAAGAGCAGAGTCGTTAGGATATACAGTAGTAGATCCACCGTCAATTATTGCTACTCATTTAACAGAAGTAGTTAGAAAGCATATAGATGAGTTACTAACCAGACAAGATGTACAAAATCTTATTTCAAATGTTAAGGAATCCAATCCAACACTCGTAGACGAATTAGTGCCAAAATTATTGGGTGTAGGTGAGGTTCAAAAAGTTTTACAGAATCTCCTTCGAGAAGGGGTTTCTATTCGAGATTTAGTTACAATATTTGAAAATCTTGCTGATCATGCAGTGGTTACGAGAGATACAGATATATTGACAGAGTATGCAAGACAAAGTCTTAAAAGAGCAATTAGTAGCAAGTTTTTTGCAGCAAATGAGACAACAAGTGTAATTACGCTAGATCCACAGTTAGAACAGGAGATAATGACCTCAGTAAAACAGACTGAACAAGGTTCATTTTTATCACTAGATCCAGTGAAATCACAAAAAATTGTTAAAGCAGTGGAGAAGGAAATAGCAAAAATAGAAAACATGGGTAAAACTCCTATAGTAATTACTTCTCCAATCGTAAGAATATATTTTAAAAGACTTACGGAAGATTATTTTAAGGATTTAATAGTTATTTCATACAATGAAATTGAATCAAATATTGAATTACAATCAGTTGGGATGGTGAACGCATAATGATAATCAAGAGATTTCAGGCACCTACAGAAACAGAAGCTATGATGATGGCTAAAGAAGAAATGGGTAGTGCTGCAGTTATCATGAATATTAAGACAATTAAACAACGAGGATTTTCGAGATTATTAAAAAAGGATGTGGTCGAGGTAACGGCAGCTCTTGAGGAAAGAATTGCAAACACTGAAAGATTACCTCAAAAAGCCATTAATATTGCTGTAAATGATCAGATACTCCCTGAGCTTGTAACACCAAAAAACAATGCCATAGAGGAGAAATTGAACAATCTTCAAAGTATGTTAGAAGGAAAGATAAAAACTAGCAATGAGAGTGAATCTACTGTAAAGGCAGAAAAAAAGCCAGAAAATGAAAATGCAGTAAATATTAAGTTTATTCAACTTGTGTATAGACAATTAATAGACAATGAAGTAGATGAAAAATACGCAAATCAAATCATTGGGGAAATTGAAAGTTCACTTAAAAAAGAGTCAAATGTTGATAGTATTTTGGCGGGGATATATCAAAAGATTATCCTTAAACTGGGTCAGCCAAAGCCTATTGATTTAAACGATAAAAAAACAAAACTCATATTTTTTGTTGGGCCTACGGGCGTGGGAAAGACAACAACTATCGCCAAGTTGGCTTCATATTTCAAATTAGAGAAGAAGGCAAAGGTTGCACTTGTTACATCTGATACATACAGAATTGCAGCAGTGGAACAACTTAGAACATACGCAAATATTTTGGATTTGCCACTTTCCGTTGTTTATACTATTGAGGAATTCAACAGTGCAGTTAGGATGTTTGAGGAATTTGATCTTATTCTTGTGGATACAGCCGGACGCTCTCATAAAAATAACGAACAATGTAACGAAATGTTCCATTTGATTAATGATTGTTCATTGAGTGACAATATCGATAGGGAGACATATTTGGTGCTTAGCGCAGCGACAAAGTACAAGGACTTGCTAAAGATTAATGATGTATTTAAAAATCTTAAAAATTACAACATTATATTTACAAAACTAGATGAAACCACTTGTCTAGGAAATATACTTAATATGAAACTTAAAACAGGGGTACCATTATCATATGTTACTAGCGGACAGGTAGTACCTGATGATATTAGTATCGTCGATGCCCAGAAGATAGCCAGAAGTCTTCTTGGTGGTAACGAATAGTTATCGCAGAATGAAGGTACATATGGATCAGGCAGAAAAATTAAGAAATATTATTAAATTACAAAATCAGGCTAATATACATCAGGCAAGAGTTATCACAGTCACAAGTGGTAAGGGCGGTGTTGGAAAAAGTAGCTGTGCTATAAATATTGCTATGGAATTTCGAAAAAGAGGAAAAAGTGTCATTATTTTTGATGCGGATTTTGGATTGGCAAATATAGAGGTAATGTTTGGTGCTGTACCAAAATATAATCTTTCAGATATGATCTTTAGAGGAAAAGACTTTAAAGATATCATAGTTAAAGGCCCAATGGATATCGGATTTATTTCAGGTGGTTCGGGTATTAACGGACTAGACAATATGAATAGAGATCAGGTAGGGTATCTGGTTTATAAACTAAAGGAGTTGGAGACTTTAACTGATATTATTATTATTGACACAGGTGCAGGTATTTCCGATAGTGTATTAGAGTTTGTAGCATCCTCAGCAGAGGTATTGCTTGTAACAACACCAGAGCCAACATCTATTACAGATGCTTATGCTTTAATGAAATCTCTAAATACAAGAATAGGCTATCTTAAAGAGGAAACAGCAATTAAGGTTGTTGCAAATAGAGTGGCAAATTACGAGGAAGGTAGAAACTTATACAATAAGTTTAATATTGTAGTTAGTAAGTTTTTAAATATAAACTTGGAATTTCTCGGTATAATCCCTGTGGATAGTAATATGTCCAAGGCAGTTATACAACAAAAACCTATTACTATGTTGTATCCGGATTCAGATGGTTCAAAGGCATTTTCAGAACTAGCGGATGCTCTTATTGAAAATAGAGAAGGTAGAGAAGTTAAAAGAAAAGGCTTGGCAAGTGCAATTGTAAGTATGTTTAAAAAGAAAAATGAAGAAAATTAACTTAACTATTTACGTTGTATTCAAGGTACACGAACTACTATATTTTGAAGAAAGGCGGGATGACAGATGCTTAGAAAAATAATCGGTATAGGTAACAAAATAGAGTTGACTAGAGTTGGCGCATCTGCCATAGAAAGTGAAGGCGATGATGCCTTCTCAAAGAACAAAGTATATATGAGTCAGGTATATGACATTATTGATGATGACACATTGAAAATTGCAATGCCACAAGAGAGTGGTAAGTTAATTTTAATGCCCAATAATACACGTATAGACGCCTGCTTTTACACTTCAAAGGGTTTGTATCAAGGAAGATTTATCACTGTAGAGAGATACAAGGAAGGCAATTTACTTGTCCAAGTAATTGAATTAATAAATGAGTTACAAAAGTATCAGAGAAGACAGTATTTTAGATTAACCTGCACCATGGACATTATGTATCGTGTCCTATTAGAGGAAGAGGTTAGTACATATCTAAATATGCAGATAGATTCTGAAGAAGAACTAAGCGGACCAATGTTCCCTGCAGTTGCTCTTGATATTAGTGGTGGTGGAGTAAGATTCGTATGTAAAGACCGCCATGAAAAGGATTGTAAGATGCTAATTTCTCTGAAGATTGGATACGAAACGAAAATAAAAAAGTATAGTATTGTGGGTAAATTAGTTGGTATTAGTGAAACAAAAGCCCAAAACAAATTGTATGAGCATAGAGTTGAATTTAGTAATATGCATGGTAAAGTTCGGGAGGATATTATAAGATTTATTTTTGAAGAAGAATGTAAGCAAAGGAAAAAGGAGAAGGGCCAATGATAAAGAAAAATATTTTAGTGGTTGATGACTCTGCACTTATGAGAAGGCTTATATCTGATATAATCAATTCAGATAATCGATTCATGGTGAAAGACTTAGCGAATAATGGACTTGAGGCGCTAGACCTAATAATTAAAAACCGTATGACATATGATGCAGTTATGTTAGATATTAATATGCCAAAGTTAAACGGACTAGAGTTGTTAGAACAACTACAGAAAAATCATATTAAGATGACAGTTATTATGGTAAGCACCTTAACGAAAGAAGGAGCTAAAGAAACTATCATTGCATTAGAGAGAGGTGCTTTTGACTTTATAACAAAGCCAGAGAACTATCTTGAGGCAAAAAACGAAACATTCAAAAATCGACTATTGGATATGTTAGCTTTAGCAACATCAGCTCCAGCGTTACCTTCCACTGCTGAAAATCAGAAAGTTCCTGCTGCAATTAAAAGAACTAGAACTAGTGAGTCTGATTTAGGAAGAACAGATGTAAAGAACTATGTTGCGGTTAATAAACATATGCAATTTCCACCACACAAGAGATTTGTTGGAAATAAGGCAGGTAAGTCAAAACTTATAGCTCTAGCTTGTTCCACGGGTGGTCCAAAATCGTTACAGCAAGTAATACCAAAATTGCCAGCGAATTTAGATGCACCGATGATTCTTGTTCAACATATGCCAGCTGGATTTACCAATTCTCTAGCACAAAGACTGAACGATATTAGTAAAGTCAATGTAAAAGAGGCTGCTGATGGTGAAATACTAAAAAAAGGCTGTGTATATATTGCCCCTGGCGGAAGGCAAATGAAAATTAAAAAAGAAGGTTCAAGTTACAAAATCGTTATAACAAATGAACCTGCCAGGGATGGTTTAAGACCCTGTGCAAACATTATGTACGAGTCATTAATAGACTCAGCATTTGACGAAATAACTTGCGTAGTTTTAACTGGTATGGGTGCCGATGGTACAAATGGTATTGGAATGCTAGGCGAAAAGAGAAATATTTATGTAATTGCCCAGGATGAAGAGACTAGTGTGGTTTACGGTATGCCAAAGACTGTTGCTGAGGCAAAGTTAGTAGATGAGGTTCATCCACTTGATAACATTGCTAAGGCTATCCTAGAGAACGTGGGGGTGATAAACGATGGACGTTAGCCAATATTTAGAGATTTTTATTGATGAAACAAAAGAACATTTACAAACATTAAGTGATCAGTTAATGATTCTTGAACAAGAACCAGAAAATTCTGACACTATAAATGAAATTTTTAGAGCAGCACATTCCTTAAAAGGAATGGCAGGTACCATGGGATATAAGAGAATGCAGCACTTAACGCATATGATGGAAAATGTATTCTCAGAGATTAGAAATGGTAAAGTGGCTGTTAATGCTGATTTAGTAGATATTTTATTTGCATGTCTAGATGCATTAGAAGCATACCTGGAAGCAATCTGTGAAGCTTCAGATGAAGGCACAGAAGATAACGAACCAATTATTGTAAGATTAAATGGTTTCTTAGAAGCGGGCTCAAAGGCACCAGCTCCTGTAGTGAAAAAAGAAGAGGTAAAGAAGGAAGAGGTAAAAACAGATGCCGCACCAGCAATGCAACTTCCACTTGCCGATTTTGAGGTCAATGCCATTGCAGAGGCTATTAAACAAGGACTAAATGTATATAGTGTAACAGTTCATGTTGATGAGAACTGTATTCTTAAAGCAGCTAGAGCATTTTTAGTTTTCAAAGCAGTAGAAGAGTTAGGTGAGATTATTAAATCTAACCCTCCAGCTCAGGATATAGAGGATGAAAACTTTGAGTTCCAGTTTGGATTATATATTATTTCATCTGAATCATTAGATAAAGTTAAGAAAGCTATTGAAAATGTATCAGAGATAAGAGGAGTCGACGGAATACAAATCACGGAGGTACCTAAAGGTTCTCAAAGCGAGGATGAGGCAGACGTTGAAGAAAAGAAACAGACTACTCCTGCTAAAACAAGCGATGTTCCAGCTAAAGCATCTAAAGATGCAGCACCAGCTAAACCTGTTATAAAAAATAAGCCGGTTGTCAACCGTTCAGTTAGAGTTGATATAGATAAACTTGACGTATTGATGAATCTTGTAAGTGAACTTATTATTGCAAAAAATGGTCTTGTGTCTGTAAGTGCAGCGGATGAAACTATAGCTTCAAATGGATTCAATGAACAGATTGAATATCTTGAGAGAGTTACAACAAATCTTCACGAATCAGTTATGAAAGTTCGAATGATGCCAATTGAGACAGTTACTCAGAAATTCCCTAAGATGATGAGAGATTTGTCTAAGAAATTGGATAAAAAGATGAGACTTACTATGACTGGTGAGGAGACAGAATTAGACAGAACAGTTATAGATGAAATTGGAGATCCATTAATGCATTTGCTTAGAAATTCTGCAGATCATGGTCTTGAAAGTGCTGAAGTTAGAGCAGCAAGAGGAAAAGATCCTGTGGGAGATATAAGACTTAATGCTTATCAAGATGGCAATAACGTAGTTATTGAAGTTATTGATGACGGTAATGGTATTGATGTTGAAAAGGTTCGTGATAGTGCTATTAATAAGGGCACAATTACAGAAGAACAGGCAGAGACAATGAGTGATAAAGATATTATTGATTTATTGTTTAAACCAAGCTTTTCAACTACTAAACAAGTTACAGATGTATCTGGACGAGGTGTCGGTCTTGATGTTGTTAAGACAAAAATTGAATCCCTTGGTGGTGATATTGAAGTTAAGACTAAGCTTACCGAAGGAAGCACATTTATAATTAGACTTCCATTAACACTTGCTATTATCCAGGCATTGATGGTAGAAGTTGGAGAAGAGAAATATGCAATTTCTCTAGGTTCAATACAAACAATTGAAGATGTTTTAGAGTCAGATATTAAATATGTTCAGCAAAAGGAAGTAATTAACCTTAGAGGAACAGTTATTCCAATTATCAGACTAAACGAGATACTAGATGTTCCACCATATGAAGACGACATTGAATCACTCACAGTTGTTATCATAAAGAAGGGCGAAAGACAGGCTGGTCTTGTTGTTGACAGACTTATTGGACAGCAAGAAATTGTTATTAAATCATTAGGCAAGTATATTTCTAATAACAGTAAACTTATCAGCGGCGCTACTATTCTTGGTGACGGCGAAGTTGCATTAATTATTGATGCAAATACATTAGTATAGTGGAGGTGTCATTATGGATAACAACAAAAATAGAATAGGAACAAATTCGGTTCAATACATAGTTGTCAATATTGGAGATGAGCAATATGGAATAGATATTAAATATGTTGACAATATTGTTAGAATGCAGAAGATAACAAGAGTACCAAAGGCGCAATTCTTCTATAAAGGTGTAATTAATTTACGTGGCGAGATTATTCCAGTTATGAGTGTTAGAAGCAGATTCGGATTAAGCGATGATGAATATTCAGGTGCTACTAGGATAATAGTATTAAAACCTGAGCAGCAGGAAGCCATTGGAATAATTGTTGATGCAGTAAAGGAAGTAGTTACATTAGAAGAAGGCGATATCGAAAAAATGTATAGCGATGGAAAAGACGAAAGATCCAAGTTTGTCACAGCGGTTGGCAAAAATGGGGACAATCTGATTTCATTACTAAATGTCAATGGTGTGTTAGATTTTAATTAAACACCAAGAAAGAGGCTGAATATGTCAAAAATTGACTTAAACAATATAGACTCTGTTCATTTTGATGTGCTTAAAGAAATAGGAAATATTGGTGCAGGCAATGCTACTACAGCGTTATCAAAAATGTTAAATGCTAAAATAGATATGAATGTACCGAAGGTTGATTTAGTTGGATTTTCAGAGATGGCATCAATTATGGGTAGTGAAGAAGACGTTATGGCAGGTATTCTTTTACTCATAAGTGGTGATATAGATGGAATGATGATGTTTTTATTAGAAGTTAAATCTGCAAGAAGTCTTGTAAATACACTAATGGGAACAACACCAGACCCAGAAAAAGAGAATTCACCAGAGTTTGATGAAATGGAACATTCCGCCTTAAGCGAAATTGGTAATATCATTACAGGTGCATACCTTTCAGCATTATCAGACTTGACTAGATTGAATATTTCAGCAAGCGTTCCCCATTTGCAAATTGATATGGCGGCGAGTATACTTAGCGTACCAGCCATAGAATTTAGTAAGGTTGGAGATAAAGCTTTACTAATAGAGACGCAATTTGATGATGATTCAAATATCAATGGATATTTTGTACTTGTACCGGATTTAGATTCGTATGACACAATATTAAGCTCACTAGGCTTATAAGAATAGGAAGAGACAATTATGGGACAAGTCATTAAAGTAGGGATGGCAGATCTTAACATTTGTACCGTTCCAGACAGTCTGACTACATTGGGACTAGGTTCCTGTGTTGGAGTGGCACTTTACGATAAAGTTACTAAGGTTACGGGACTTGCTCATGTAATGTTACCGAGCAGTAAGGAAATAAGCAACAATTCAAATATCGCCAAGTTTGCCGATACAGGAATAGATGAGACACTACGTCTTATGAGGGAAAAAGGTGCCAAGACAGAAAATATTGTGGCTAAGATTGCCGGCGGTGCTCAAATGTTTGCTTTTTCATTGCGAAGTAACGATATGTTAAATATCGGTGAGAGGAATGTTAAAGCTGTAAAGAAGAAACTGTCAGAATTAAACATACCTATAATAGCAGAAGATACAGGACTTAGTCATGGGCGAACCGTAATCATTGATTCAAACACGGGTATATTCACTATTAAAGCGGTAGGAAAGAAATTAAAGGAAATATAAAATGAAAGAACGATTAAAATATATACCTGTAATTATAATGTTACTTGCAGGTTTAGTTACATCAATAGTAGCATTTATAAATAAATATAATGCATTAAATTTTACAATTGCTTTGCTTGTAGTTTTAATCGTTTTCTATGTAATAGGAATACTAATAAAGATTCTGTTAACCAAAGTCCTGATTATCCCCGTGGAAAACGAAGATAATCAGGAGGGTGAAACAGAAGAAGCGGAGGAGTCTATGCAAGAAGATATGGAGACTGCAGAAGGCGAAGAAGCATAATTCTTGTTAAATAAATAGACTATTTGGAGGTGCAAAATGGCATCTGAAGATAAAAATAAGCTTTGGGAAGCCTATTCAAAGAATCAAACGGCGGAACTAAAGGAAAAAATAATAATTGAATATGCACCATTAGTGAAAATAGTTGCAGGAAGACTTAGTATGTATTTAGGATATAACGTAGAATACGATGACTTGGTAGGTTATGGTATTTTCGGACTGATAGATGCTATTGATAAATTTGATTATAGCAAGGGAATAAAATTTGAGACATATGCTAGTTTAAGAATTCGAGGATCTATACTGGATCAAATACGTAAGATGGATTGGATACCTAGAAGCTTGAGGCAGAAACAAAAGAAAATTGAAACTGCAATGACAAAACTTGAAAGTGAGTTTGGAAGACCAGCCACTGATGAAGAAATTGCGAAGGAACTAGAAATTTCACCAGACGAGCTTACAAACTGGCAGGGACAGGCAAATGTATCGAATATTGTTTCACTTGATGAATTTGTAGAGAGTGCTGGAGAAAAGGGAATAGAACCAGTTAAGAATCAACCCTTTGAACAACCAGAGGAAGCTGTTGAGAAAGCGGAATTAAAAAAGCTTTTGGCTGAATCACTTGAGAGTTTAACAGAAAAAGAGAAAAAGGTTATATTATTATATTATTATGAGGAATTAACACTTAAAGAAATAAGTAAAGTGTTGGAAGTAACGGAGTCACGAGTTTCACAGTTGCACACGAAAGCATTACAGAAGATGAAGGTGAAACTTGGAGGAATTGCAGGATACGTTTTTAACAATATTAACTATTAGGAGCCGGACGAATGGAATACACAAACAGTTTTTTTAATCTGATTATTCACGAAAATGGTGTTAGTATGAGGATTTATCCACCAAAGAATGGTGGGGAGAGACTTGTTATTGAAGATGTCACTAATTATTTAGCATATTGTAAAGTAGATGATTACAATTTGAAGGCAATTAATGATGCTATAACAACATGCGAGGAAGAGGTAACAATAGTTATATCTAATGATACTACGTATCCAGTAGATGAATATATGGATATTCAGGTTTCACCTGATAAAATGACTGTTTTTGCAAGATTTTTTGCGCCTAGTGACAAAGGTGGTTATATGTCTGAAAAAGAAATAATTCGTGACTTACAGGCAAAAAAAATATCCGAGGGTATTGATGAGGAAGCAATTAAGGCTCATGTTATGCACCCTGAATTTATGAAGAGTATTATACTTGCGAAAGGTACAAAGCCTATAGAGGGACATGATGCATCTATAGAGTATATGTTTAATGTGGATAGAAAGGCAAAACCACAATTAAATGAAGATGGAACAGTAGATTTCCATCGCTTAAATAATATTAGCCATATTGTGGCTGGTGATGTATTGGCTGTCCTTAATAAAGAGGATTTAGGAACATCTGGAGTAGATGTATATGGCAACGAAGTAAAACCACGTAAAGTTGAAAAAATGAAGCTCCGTTATGGCAATAACATTAAGATTTCAGAAGACGGAACAAAAATCACATCTATGGTGGATGGACATGTTACATTAGATGGGGATAGAGTTTCAGTTTCTAATGTTTACAATGTACCAGCAGATGTTGACAATTCTACAGGTGATATTGAGTATAACGGAAGTGTTACAATAAAAGGAAGTGTTCTTACTGGATTTATGGTAAGGGCAAAGGGTGATATTGAAATCTTTGGTGTGGTAGAAGGTGCAACCATTGTTGCTGAAGGTGATATAATTATTCATCGTGGAATATCAGGTATGAACAAGAGTAAGATTGTATCTAGAGGAAATTTAGTTTCAAAATTTATCGAAAGTGCCAATGTTGCTGTTGGTGGATATATTGAAACAGATACGATTTTACACAGTATGGTTTCAGCAAAGGGAGATATTTATGTCAGAGGTAAAAATGGCAATATTATAGGTGGAAATGTTCGTTCAACAACCCTCATAGAGGCTACGTGTATAGGCTCACCGATGGGAACGACTACATGTGTAGAAGTTGGTAGTGACCCAGCTATTATGGATAGAGTAAATAAAATAAAGAAAGATATTACAGAAAAAACTGCCGAGAAAGAAAAATTGACGCAGATGATATTACTGTACAATAAGAGAAAATCTCAAGGTAAACTGGAAACTTCTAAGATTCCAATTATGGCAGCTACTGCAAAAAATATTTTAGCTTTGGATGAAGAAATTTCAAAATTATCAGAACAGTATGAAAAAGATACTGACCTGCTTGCAGAAAATGTAAATGCTAAAATTGTTGCATTACATAATATTTATCAGGGTACTAAAGTTACAATTTCAGGAGATTATATTTTGATACATGATTCTGTGGCACGTTGTCAGTATAAGAAAGTTCGTGCTGAGATTAAAGCAACTCCTTTATAGAACTATTTAATAAATTGGGTTAATTAGTATATAATATGTATGTTTATGTTGTTTATATTTATATGCAATGTCAAGGAGGCAAAAAATGATTGGACGCACAACCGCTGTTTCGGCAATGATGCAAAGAAGTAATGATGAAGCAGCAGTAAAACATCATGAAGATAGTAAAAGTTCTGTTGCACAGGGAAATGTCTCTATGATGCAACAAAAAGAAATTTTGCGTAAATCTGAAAATGTTGTAAAAAAGGATGACGCCGACTATAATGAAGAACATTATGATGCCAAAGAAAAAGGCAAAGGTGAGTATCTACAAGACAAGAAGAAAAAGAAAAAGATAAAAAACGAAGAAGACGATGGAATAGTAAAGTTAAAACACAGTGGTGGATTTGACGTTAAAATTTAATTGGTTTTTCTACGTTGGAGGAAAAAGATGGGACCATTAGAAATTTTTTTGATTGTATTTGGTATTATACTTGTTGCAATCAGTTTCATATTCTCTGAACATCTCACTAATAGTTCTAGCTTTGGTAATGAACAAAATCCTGATGTGACTAAGGTAACGAAGGAGATAGTGAAGAAAGAGGTTGAGGCGGAGATTGCAGAGGTGATTGACGATAAACTCGATCAGGCTGAGGTAAGATTAGACAAAATTGTAAATGAAAAAATAATGGCCTTGGGAGACTATTCAGAAGATATAGATATCAGAACTACGAAGAATCATGACGAAGTCATGTTCCTTTACGATATGTTAAATGATAAAGAAAAAACTATAAAAAATACTGTTAAAGATGTAGAGGCTTTGAAATTGAGTGTTAAAAAGATGGCACAAGAGGCAAATCGATCTATTAGCGTAGATTTTACAGAGAATGTTAATGATAGGGATGATACAAAGGAAGTATTATCTGGTGACAAGAGTGTTTTAACTGCAAGGGATCACAATGATAAAATACCAAAAACTAAAAAGAATGAGATAGAGCCCCAAGAACAACTAGAGACTTTAAATAGATTAAACACGGTAGAAGATGATAACAATGTTCAATTAAAAAAGAGGATAGTGGAACAATTACATGATATGGAACCTACTAATGATATCAATGGTAAGGCGCAGAATGTAAATAAAGCTCAAATGAACAATAACCAGCGCATTCTTGCATTGCATAATCAAGGAAAGGCAACTGTCGATATAGCCAAGGAACTAAAGCTTGGAGTAGGTGAGGTAAGACTAGTCATTGATTTGTTTAATTCCAGAAAGCAGGAAGTATTATGAAGTTAAAATACTATTTACGTGGTTTGGGAACGGGAATACTATTTGCAACATTGATATTGTTTATTTCATACTACTACCATAATACAGACAGTCAGGTTAAGGAAAGAGCAAAAGAACTTGGTATGGTAGAGAACTCATCAACTTCTATGCTTATACCAGAAGAATCCTCACACAAAAAGGAAGAGGAGACTCCATCAGGAGAAAATACCCCAAAGGAGACATCTGAATCTGAAAGTAAAGACCAGAACAATCAGGATGAAACAACTACTGTTACACCTGAGACACCCGCTGAACCAGCGACGACACCAGCGTCGCAAGAACCAACATCTATAAATTCTATAACAGAATGTGAGTTTACAATCAGTAGTGGTATGAGTTCTTCAGATGTTGCAAGGATTGTGGCGACCATAGGATTGGTGGAGGATGCAGAAAGCTTTGATAGATATCTTATCGAAAACGGGTATGCAGAAAGAATACATGTAGGCAATTTTAAAATTAACACAGGCTGTACTTTTGAAGAACTTGCAAGATTGATTGCAGATTAAGGATGTGTTAAAAATAAAGAGTTTTTAGTATATTATACTAGTAAAAAAGTCCTTGCAAAGGGGCTTTTTTTATGTTATCATCTTACAGTCGACTGCCTATGCGCAGATTAAACACACATATGGATGATAGAAATGGTGCCTTGCTCGTGGTTTTTCTATCAAGTGAAGTATGTGAAAGAAAATATAAAAACCGGAGGTAACAAAATGAGCGTAATATCAATGAAACAATTATTGGAAGCAGGTGTTCATTTCGGACATCAAACAAGAAGATGGAACCCTAAGATGGCTGAGTACATCTACACAGAGAGAAACGGTATCTACATCATCGACTTACAGAAGTCAGTTGGTAAAGTAGACGAAGCTTACAAAGCTATTGCTGATATCGCTGCTGAGGGTGGTTCAATTCTTTTCGTAGGAACAAAGAAACAGGCTCAGGATGCCATTAAGTGCGAAGCTGAAAGATGCGGAATGTACTACGTAAACGAAAGATGGTTAGGCGGAATGCTTACTAACTTTAAGACAATCCAGAGCAGAATTAATAGATTAAAAGAAATCGAAACAATGTCGGAAGATGGAACATTTGATGTTCTTCCTAAGAAAGAAGTTATCGAACTTAAGAAGGAATGGGACAAGCTTGAGAAGAATCTTGGTGGTATTAAGAACATGAAGAGACTTCCAGATGCAATCTTCGTTGTAGATCCTAAGAAGGAAAGAATCTGTATCCAGGAAGCTCATACACTTGGTATTCCACTTATCGGTATTGCAGATACAAACTGTGATCCAGAAGAATTAGATTACGTTATTCCAGGTAATGATGATGCTATCAGAGCAGTTAAACTTATTGTATCAAAGATGGCTGATGCAGTTATCGAAGCGAATCAGGGTGAAACAGCTGATGATGTAGCAGAAATGGCAACGGAAGAATAATAAAGACATTGGAGGATATATAGAGATGGAAATTACAGCATCTATGGTAAAACAACTTAGAGAAATGACAGGCGCTGGTGTTATGGCTTGTAAGAAAGCATTAGTGGAAACTGATGGTGACTTCGATAAGGCAATTGAATCATTAAGAGAAAAAGGCGAAGCTACAGCAGTAAAGAAAGCTGGAAGAATTGCAGCAGAAGGTACTGTATTAGCAGTAGTTGAAGGAAATAAAGCAGCTATCGTTGAAGTTAATAGTGAAACAGATTTCGTTGCTAAGAATGAAAAGTTTAGAACATTCGTTGGAAACATTGCAGAGCAGATTCTTGCAACAGATGTTAAGACAGTAGAAGAATTAAATGATGCTAAATTTATCAAAGATGAAGCAAAGACAGTTAAAGAAGAAGTAATCAGCCAGATAGCTGTTATAGGTGAGAACTTATCAATCAGAAGATTCGAAAAGATTGAAACTGAAGGTGTAGTTGTTTCTTATATCCATGGTGGCGGAAGAATTGGTGTTTTAGTTGAAGCTTCAGCTGATGTAGTAAATGATGAAGTTAAAGAAGCACTTAAGAACATTGCTATGCAGATAGCAGCTCTTAACCCTAAGTATACAAGTGATGCAGAGATAGATTCAGATTTCATTGCTCGTGAGAGAGAAATCCTTATGGCTCAGATTATGAACGATCCTAAAGAAGCTAGCAAGCCTGAAAAGGTTATCAATGGTATGATCGAAGGACGTCTTAAGAAAGAATTAAAAGAAATCTGTCTTTTAGACCAGGTTTATGTTAAGGCTGAAGATGGAAAGCAGTCAGTTGCTAAGTACATCGAAGAAGTAGCAAAAGCTACAAACTCTAACCTTACTCTTAAGAAATTCGTTCGTTTTGAAACAGGCGAAGGTATTGAAAAGAAGAGCGAAAATTTTGCAGAAGAAGTTGCAAAGCAGATGGG
>JAAYNM010000035.1 GCA_012520815.1 Clostridiales bacterium | reverse complement strand
TCCCGACGATGAAATCAATCGATAAATAGACTGAAAATCAGTCCGAATCAGTCCAAATCACACGGAAATGATTCAAAAATACGACGATTCATAAATGGCTTAAAAAGGGCTATTTAGACTTCAGTGGAGAATAATGTATTTGACCTTTAAGTCAATGAAGAATGTTCCAATCAATTAAAAATCAATCAAAAAGCGAGAAATTTTTTACGACAGTGACCGTCGTAAAATTGTAGTCAACTACATCGTAGCCTTTTGGACTTAAACCATCTAAGTAATTCGAACGAAGGAAAGGATGGTTTTTTTATGTCAAAAAGTGAAAAGTTACCGGAAAACATTAAGCCGGAAATGATAGGTGAGAAGCGATATGTTCGCATCAGTGAGGGCGCTAGGCGCTACTCTGTTAGTCCGAATACCTTCCGCATGATGGCAGCTGAGGCACATGCCATTATCCATGTGAGAAGAATTGTATTAATCGATACTAAGATGATTGATGAATATCTGGAAGCGTTTAGGGAGGAGTAGACTATGAAGTTCAATTATATTTATGGAAAACAGGCAGAACAATATGATTATCTCTATATCCCGAAGGCATTCATGAAAGAGGAGTTGTTTAAATCAATGACAGCTTCAGCAAAGATTATGTATGCGGTGCTCATGGAAAAGCAACAGAAATCTGTGGAGATGGGATGGATTGATGAGAAGGATCATGCATATATTCTGGCAAACATAGTTGCAATTGGTACAGAACTTAACTGGGATGAAGCAGAAGTTCTTGCGGCAGTTGAGGAATTAGAAAGATTTGGATTAGTAGAGATAGCTGAGAAATCTGAGGATATAAAGCTATATCTCAAGAGATTTGTATGAAGGGAGGAAGCGGTTTGAGTGAGAAAATAACATATAGCTATTATACAAGCGCACTGGCAAGTCAGAATGCATTCTTCCGACTTCCTCGTGCTTTATATGAAAAAGAGTGTTTCAGGGGTCTTAGCAATGATGCCAAGACTCTATATGCTCTCATGCTTGATCGAATGAGTCTGTCACTGGCGAATCAGTGGCTGGATGAGGATGGAAAAGTTTATATCAATTATAGTTTGGAAGATATTATGACTACGCTTAATTGCGGGAAGACTAAGGCTGTAGCTCTTCTTAAGGAGCTTGATAGTGAAAGCGGCATTGGGCTTATTGAGAAGAAGAATATGGGAATAGCAAAGGCAAGCGTGTTCTATGTGATGAACTTTATCTGTGAAGATGAGGCTACCGATGAGAAGGAATGCTCTGATTCTATCGAGGAGAGAATTGGCATTGCTTCTGCGGAAGAAGACTTGTCAAATGTGGATAACTCTGCCTTCCGAGTTCAGAAAACGAACTCGGAAGAAGACGCCGTGTTCAATAATCGAACTCATGCGTGTCTGGAAAACGAACACGACCGTGTTCAGAATCTGAACCCTAATAAGAATAATATAAATAAGACTAATATGAGTAAAACTAATCCTATCTTATCCATCAATCTTACACCAGAGGAAACGATTGATGAGATAGAAGGATATAGAGAAATCATCAAGGAGAATATTGAGTATGACAGCCTTCTTCTGGCTCATCCATATGACCAGGAGATGGTGGAGGGAATTTTTGACCTGATTCTGGAGACAGTTTTGTCTAAAAATGGAGAGATTACCATCGCAGGAGATGTGTATCCAAAGAATCTTGTGAAAAGCAAATTCCTGAAGCTTAATTATTCTCATGTGGAGTATGTAATTAATTGCCTTGGGAAGAATACTACTAAGGTGCGGAATATAAAAAGTTATTTACTTGCCAGCTTGTTCAATGCAGGAAGTACCATAAGCAGTTATTATAGGGCTGAGGTAAATCATGATATGCCACAGTTTGCTGGGTAATCGCGCAACGAGAATACCATGTGTGGTTGGTGCAAATTCTGCATCATCCACTGAAAAAAGTTTAAAAATGCGACAAATCAACAGCTGTATAAACCATTTTGAAATAAAATTAAACTTGACTTTGTTGGAAACTGGTATTATATTAGGTTTATAAAAGTGACAAATTAGTTTACATATAACCCAAGTTGATTTATAAAACATGGAGGTGTTGATTTTGAATTTGTATTTTGAACTATTGAAAACTCCAGTATTTACTGTGGAAGATGTAAATAAATATTATGACAATATGGACAGCGCTCGCTCTGCAATCAAGCGATTGATGAAGGAGGGAATGGTGGCGAAAATCCGTAACAATATGTATACCTGCATCAGTGGGGAGACAGGAGCACCGGTTGCTAATCGCTTTCAGATAGCAAGCAAGATTACGCCGACGTCCTATGTGTCTCACCATACCGCTATGGAGTATTATGGGATAACCGATCAGGTATACTATGATGTCTATGTGGCGTCAGAGACTAGTTTTCGAGAATTTGATTTTGATGGATATACGTATCGTTATGTTGTTTCGAAAGATATGGAGGGAGTAGAGACTCCTGCACTTAGCGGTGGGATTCGTATTACGAATCTAGAGCGTACGCTTGTGGATAGTGTGAAGGATATGGATAAAATAGCTGGAATAGAAGAAGTGATACAGGATATTGGAAGCATGAAGCGTATGCAGGAGAAAAGAGTCTTGAAATATTTAGACCCATTATCGAATCAGTTCCTATACCAAAAGATGGGATTTCTTCTTTCTGAGCATAAGGAGAAGATGGGGCTTTCAGATGAATTCTTTGAAACATGTAAGAGTCAGATTGGAAAGAGTAAGCGTTACCTGACGAAGGATATGTCGGGTGGACGATATGTTGATGAATGGAAGCTTGTGATACCAGAGAATATTTACAATATGAAAAATGGGGTGATGGAAGATGCCGCAATATAATAGAGCTGAACTTGGAAGAATGGCTACCGAAAGTGGATTTGTGAGAGATACTTTTGAAAAGGTGCTTCGATTAAAGGAAATACTCAGATTCATGAATGAAGATGAGTTCTTAAGAGAGCATTTACTCTTAAAGGGTGGAACTGCAATTAATCTTACAGTATTTAATCTGCCTCGATTATCAGTGGATATTGATATGGATTATACTCCTAATGATACCAGAGAGGATATGCTTGAATGTAGGGAGAAAATCACGAATGTGATAAAAGAATACATGGAGTCTGAAGGGTATCTGTTATCAGATGCATCGAGATTTAGCCATAGCTTGGATGCATTTCACTACAATTATCAGAACGCCGGTGGTAATAGGGATATGATTAAGATAGAACTCAATTATTCCTTGAGGGCGCATATCTTTGAACCGGTGTACAGAAGCATTCTTCCATCAGCATTTGATGATGGATTGAAAATACGAATGGTAAATCCTATGGAAATATTTGCAGCTAAAGGCAATGCTCTTATTACAAGAGCTGCGGCCAGGGATTTGTATGATTGGTGTAATATGTTGTCTGAGGGTCTCTTTGAAGAACAGCGTGATTTGTTTAGAAAATGCTTTTTATTTTATATGTCGATTTCAGCAGATACACTTAATAAATCATTTGACACCTCAGCTATTGACACACTTGATTTCAACAAAATCAGAAGAGATTTATTTCCAGTGCTTAATAAGAAAGATAATTTCCAGTTGGATGAGAGAAAGAAGATTGCGAAGAATTACATATCGGACCTCATGGTGTTGACTACTAAAGAGAAGGAATATCTTGATAGATTCGAAGAGAAAAAATATATGCCGGAGTTGCTTTTTGAAGATGCGGAGATAGTTGAAAGAGTGAAGAATCATCCAATGGCACTATGGAAATGTAAGGAGTAGATGGGCTATGTATATATTTTGTTCTAAGGCATTAGCGGATGCTTTAAATATAAAGAAAAATGAATTACAGAAAATGTTGGCCGATGCTCAAATTGATGAATTATACGCCTGGCATGGTCATATAACAAAGCTTAATGGAAAGAACACGATTATCCTAATTAATGACAGAACGATGTATTCACTAATTTTCAGAAACAGATTGCCAAGGAATGTTGATAAGTTTATAGAACTAATCAAAGAAGCTATCACTTATACCATGGAAGTCGGTGGTTTCAATAACCCTGAAATTGATAAGTATATGTCAGGGGTGGGGGAAATAATATTTGCGGAGAAAGCAGATAGGCAAATGACAGGTAATCTTACCAGAATGTTTCTTGATATGGAATACACTTGTGACAGATGGCAGGAAAATGAAAGTGTTCAGGCGGAACAGGCAGCATTTGAAAATAATGGAATTAGACGGCAAGGGAAAGAATATGTGAAGCCATTTGAGCGGATGCTGGATGAGGTAGTAAATCAAAGAGAAGAGGAATGACTATGGTTAATTCGCATATTTAGATGTCACGGCAACATCTGGTGATTTTTCCGGGAAGCTAGGAAAATCAAGGGATGTGGAACTTGGGGATTTTAAAATACACCTTTTGTACACCTTTCGATTTTTGTTAGTATGTTATGGATGATGAAAATGGGTGTGGCATGGCAAAAATTTAATTGAAAAAAGTGAATGAAACACGCTTATTCTTAAGCGGTTGACCACTACACAACAAACCCAGAAGAGACTGTCAAGATAACCATAATGATGTGGGAGACTTGAGGGGAACGGCTGGGTTTGTTAAATTGACTAGTTACATAACTTCTTTTTTCTTCATCAAAATATTTATCAAAACGTTTATTTTGTTCTTTGGTAATGTTTTCTTGAACAGGAATATTCATGTCTTCTCGAATCATTCTTATAAATGTGTTTCGATATATATAAGTATTTGATTTGACATTCTCGGGACTCATTCCATCATCTAGTGCACATTGTGGAAATGTATATGCGACCAAAAAGGAGGTGCGAATATCTTCAGAAAGATATAGCAACATTTCACTATTTGTTGTTTTGGGTTTATATGAGTTTTCAGGACTTTTCAAAAAAGCATGGTAATCATCTAAATCTTGTTTTGTATCAGGTTGGTGTTAGTATATAACTATGGACACGGAAAGTTGAACATTCTATAATATAACAAAGGAGTGTTCAATCATGGCAAAAAATCAAAAATCCTATACCCCAGAATTTAAGCAGCAAATTGTAGATCTGC
>JAAYNM010000034.1 GCA_012520815.1 Clostridiales bacterium | reverse complement strand
GGGATCTGGGCTTGATTTGAGTACAAAAATGTTGTATATTAAATCCATAAGTCATAGCCTGATATTTTATCAGAGCATCGTGGGTGAACTCTACACCATTAATTCCGAAGATAAATTTACGCAATCCTGAAATAGATTTTTAGTTGAATAATTTGTATATTACGTGTATAATTAACAGCAGAAGTAGAGCCGCTACAAAGCGGCTTTACATTTGCAAATTTAAGGCTGTTATTCGTTATCAATGATAATGTTATTAATACGCGGTGAAAGTAAAAACAACAAATGAAAGGACGTAGTGAGATGTTTAAGATTCTTAAAAAGAGAGAACTCAACCCAACAGTTACACTTATGGATGTAGACGCACCTCTTATTGCTAAAAAAGCAGAGCCAGGTCAGTTTATTATCTTGAGAGTAGACGAGGATGGTGAGCGTATTCCGCTTACAGTTGCAGATTATGACAGAGAAAAAGGAATAGTAACAATTATCTACCAGAGAGTTGGAGCTACTACAGAGAAATTAAATGCACTTAATGAAGGCGAATGTATTTGTGATTTCGTTGGACCATTAGGTGTGCCTTCACATGTAGATGGATTAAAGAAAGTAGCAGTAGTAGGTGGTGGAGTTGGTTGTGCAATAGCATATCCAATCGCTAAGAAGCTTCATGCACTTGGTGCAGAAGTTCATTCAATCGTAGGTTTCAGAAATAAAGATTTAGTTATTCTTGAGGATGAATTTGCTGCTGTAAGTGACAAGTTATGTATGATGACAGATGATGGAAGCCATGGTACACAGGGTCTTGTTACAAATGCTCTTAAAGAGTTATTAGAGAGTGGAGAAAAGTATGACGAAGTTATTACTATTGGACCACTTGTTATGATGAAGTTTGTATGTGCCCTTACAAAAGAATATGGTGTTAAGACTACTGTATCTATGAATACAATCATGATTGATGGAACTGGTATGTGTGGTTCTTGTCGTCTTAGCGTTGGCGGAGAAACTAAGTTTGCTTGCGTAGATGGACCGGATTTTGACGGGCATGAAGTAGATTTCGATGAAGCTATTGAAAGAACTTCAATGTATAAACCGTTTGAAAGAAAGGCTCGTGAAGAGACCTGTAACTTACTTCAGAAGGAGGTACAGTAAAATGCCTAATATGTCATTAAAAAGAAATGAGATGCCTACACAGGATCCAAATGTAAGAAATAAAAACTTTCTTGAAGTTGCAACTGGTTACACAGAAGAACAGGCTCTAGATGAAGCAGCACGTTGTTTGAATTGTAAGACAAAGAATTGTGTTGCTGGTTGTCCAGTTCAAATTGAAATTCCAGATTTCATCAAAGAAGTAACAGAAGGAAATTTTGAAAAGGCTTATGAAGTTATTTCAAAATCAAGTTCACTTCCAGCTGTTTGTGGACGTGTATGTCCACAGGAATCACAGTGTGAAGGTAAATGCGTACGTGGAATTAAAGGCGAATCAGTAGCTATTGGACGTCTTGAAAGATTCGTAGCAGATTACCATAATGAACATGCTACAGGTCAGGCAGTTAAGCCAGAAAGCAATGGACATAAGGTTGCAGTGATCGGTTCAGGTCCTTCAGGACTTACATGTGCTGGTGACCTTGCAAAGAAGGGCTATGAAGTTACTGTTTTCGAGGCACTCCATTTAGCTGGTGGTGTTCTCACATATGGTATTCCTGAATTCCGTCTTCCAAAAGCTATTGTAAAAAAAGAAATTGATGGACTTAAGGAACTTGGCGTTAAAATTGAGACAAATATGGTTATCGGTAAGGTATTATCTATCGATGAACTTATGGAAGAATATAAATTCGAAGCAGTATTCATTGGTTCGGGAGCAGGACTTCCAAGATTTATGAATATTCCAGGAGAAAATCTAAAAGGTGTATATTCGGCAAATGAATTCCTTACAAGAACAAACCTTATGAAATCATATGTTGAAGATTCAACAACACCTATTATGAAAGCTAAGAAAGTAGCCGTAGTTGGTGGCGGTAACGTTGCTATGGATGCTGCAAGATGTGCTAAGAGACTTGGTGCTGACGAAGTATACATAGTATATAGACGTTCTGAAGAAGAACTTCCAGCAAGAAAAGAAGAAGTTGAACATGCTAAGGAAGAAGGAATTATCTTTAAACTCCTTACAAACCCAGTTGAGATTCTTCCAAATGATGAGAAGTTTGTTGGAGCAATCAAATGTTTAGAAATGGAACTTGGCGAGCCTGATGCTTCTGGTAGAAGAAGACCAACAGCAAAAGAAGGTTCAGAATTTGAAATTCCTGTTGATTGTGTAATTATGTCTATTGGTACTTCTCCAAATCCACTTATTAAGTCTACTACAAAGGGACTTGAGACACAGAAATGGGGCGGAATCATTGTTGAAGAAGAAACTGGTCTTACATCACGTGAAGGCGTATATGCTGGTGGTGATGCGGTTACTGGTGCAGCAACAGTTATTCTTGCAATGGGAGCTGGAAAGACAGCAGCTAAATCTATTGATGAATATCTATCAAACAAATAAATTCATCTACAGAATAAAAAAGCACTAATGGTATTATAAAGTATCAATTAGATATTAAGATAATCCAAACAATAAAGAAAGCCACTTGGTTAAGGAAAGTAACCAAGTGGCTTTCTTATATGTATAATGTAAAGTCTTTTAAGTGAAAAGATAACTATTTCGTATCGATATCATTGTTATCTGCTGGCTTACGTATTCTACTTGATACCTTTTGACGAAGAGAAATACTTTCTTTGGTTTCCTCCTGGGGAGTGGATTTGGCTCGATCTTCCTCTACCACTTTTTCATATTCTAGATATTGATTGTTCAAATGTCTATCAAACCAAGAACCGAAAATTTGCTTTATAGAGGCAGCTACGGGAACTGCTATAAGCATACCAAGTAAACCATACAAATCACCACCAATGGAAATAGCAATAAGGGTAAATGCACCATTTAAACCAACAATATCACCAACAATATTTGGACAAAGGATATTGGCATCAATCTGTTGAACAATCATTAAAGCGATTACGGCCCAAATGATCGACATAAAATTTCCAGAGAAAAGAGCCATTATTGCAGCAAATACAATACCAACAAAAGGTCCAATATATGGGATTAAGTTGCACACACCACAGATAATACCAATGACTAAGGCATAATCAATGCCTACTATGTAAAGAGCTATAGTTGATAAAATAAATACTAAAAATGCCTCGATTAATTGACCGTGTATGTATTTTGAAAATGTTCTATTCACTATAGATAATGAACGTCTGATGCTCTTTCCTACCTTAGAGTTTCTAAAAACTAAAAAGAAGAATTTGTTCCACAAATCAATAAAATATTCGTAGCTAATCAATAAATAAATACTAAGAACAAGAGAAATAACAAAGTCAAAAACGCTGCCGCCTAACCCGATAAGAGCATCGCCAAAGCCGCTTAGAAAACCTGTTATTAAATCTGTAATGAAATTTGCTATGTCTCCCATCTTCTCATTAATCAATGTTCCAAACGGAATGTTGTGGGATGTAATAACGTCTTGTAAACTGTCAGCTGAGAGAGAGTTCGTCTCAAAATATTCGGAGATACTTGTAAAAATGTTGGCAAAAGTACTGCTTCCTGATATTTGACCACCTATCATAAAATAAATGCCACAAATTAATCCAAATACAATACCAATAACTGCAAGGTATGAAATTATTAGACCGATAGCTCTACATAATCCACGTTTTTTAGGAAAATGTTTTCGTCGCATTAAGAAGTTCTCTATGGCCTTCATAGGGCCAAACATAAGATATGCAATAATCAAGGCAACAATAATCGGTTGTAAAATGTTTAAGAATCTACTAAAGATGTTATCTATAGTGTCAAGAATCTCTGGAGCATAATCTACAATAACTGTAAAGAAGTAGATAGCCATGCAAGTGAGACCAAAATAAACGCAAAATTTTAAATATCGTTTGTCTACTTTAAATTTCATATTTCCCTTCCTTTTACTCATGTGTTATTTATTTCTATTCGTTAAGTATATCATATGTGTGAAAAGTTAGAAATAATATAAATTTGAAAATAAAAGAAAAATATTAAAATATTATTTTTGAAAAGAAATACCATATGTTGTGGATATATAAAAGTAAGTGTGCTATAGTTAGTATATTGATATGGGACCGGCATACAAATGGATAGGTTGAAACATGAATAAATACATTAGATTATTAGAGAGAGCCAGCATTAAGCGTAAACTTCCAAAAATGAATATGGAAAGATGCCTAAAATCAGCAGTGTTTTTGGCACTGTTTATTCCTGTGATTTTAATGGTTAATATTATTGTGCTAAATCAGACGCTTATTCGTCCAGAATACAATAAGTATTTATGTGCAATAATAATCTACAGCATTCTATTTATTGGAGGCTCTTTATTAGCTAAGAAATCAAAAAACGCTAAATCATTATATAAATATTTATATAGAACATATTTTATTGCAATAGGTTCTTGTATGATGCTTCTTTCGGCAGCATATTTTGAAACTGTTGGTAGTCTCTTTTACTTTTTCTTATTTATGGTATTTTTCGCAGTAGTACCTTTCTTTGGGAAAAACGAGCTAATAGTTTCAGAAATCATTGCTGGAACATTTATGATATATTTTGTGGTAGTTAATATAGATATAAAGATGGCAGTTGCTCAGATTATATTATTTAATATAGTAAGAATTGCTATTACTGCATGGAAATACATGGTAACCATAAATAATATGAAACTGCAAAATAAATTAAACGAAGAAAAGCAAGTTTCTGAAAAAGATTTGCTTACAGGGTTACTGAATAGACGCGGACTTACAAGAAAAACAAATATTATCTGGCCACTTTGTAAAAAGCATAAGATAATATGTGGTGGTATTATGATTGATATAGATAATTTTAAAAAGTATAATGATACATATGGACATATTCAAGGAGATGCTTGTATTCAAAAAGTGGCTGGTATAATACATAGTCAGACCCGTGGTAGAGCCGATATGGTAGTTCGTATGGGAGGTGAGGAATTTTTTGTATTTGTGAAAGACACAGATAAAACAGAGATGACTCTAATTGCTAGAAAGATAAGGCAGGCATTGAAAGATGAAGCTATACCCCATAGGACAAACTCAACAAGAGGTCTAGTGACAGTAAGTTCTGGAGTTGCTATCATAAAGGCAGAGACAGAAGATGGCTATCAGAGATTATACAAAATGGCTGACAAGGAATTATATAATGCAAAGGAATCAGGTAAGGATAGCATTTCGTATAAGCAAAAGATTATTACAAGAGGTATTTTAATAGAAGGGCAGATGAAACTGTCATAAAGTTATATTTTGGAGGTAGATATGAAGATAGTTGTAACAGATGCAAAAACTATTGCATCTAATAACGATTTTTTTGAACCATTGAAAAAATTTGGTGAGTTAAAATTATATGATGTATCCTATCCGGAAGAATTACCAGATAGAATTGGGGATGCAGATATTATTCTTTGCAATAAAAACGTGTACAACGAAAGCAATTTGAAATATGCAACAAGATTAAAATATATTGGATTATTTGCTACAGGATATAACAATATTGATATTGAATATACAACTGCCAAAGGTATTTGTGTTTGTAATGCAGGCTCTTACTCTACGATGGCAGTTGCACAGCATACATTTGCATTAATTCTAAATTTTTTTAGCAGTATTGGTTTATATAATGATTTTGTCAAAAATGGGGGCTGGCAGGAAAGCGAGGTCTTTTCGCCTTTTGTATTTTCAATGAAGGAATTGGCAGGTAAAACTATAGGTATAGTAGGCTTTGGAAATATAGGACAAGAGGTGGCTAAGATAGCATTTGCATTTGGTATGAATGTTCTTTCTACTACAAGAACCAAAAAGGAAGCAAAAGATGTTCAATTCACGGATTTGGATACATTGATTTCAAAATCAGATGTTGTAACAGTGCATTGCCCTCTAAATAAGGAATCAGAGAAAATGTTTAACAAAAGTACATTCTCTAAATTTAAAAAAGAGGCTTTCTTTGTAAACACTGCTAGAGGTGCTATTGTAGAGGAGGAGGATCTTGTATGGGCACTGAATAATGATATCATAGCAGGAGCAGCTATTGACTGCTTGGATATCGAACCTATGAGTAGAGAGTGTTTACTTAGGAGTGCAAAAAATATTACGATTACACCACATGTGGCTTGGGCTATGGAGGAAACTCGTGAAAGATTATTAGGCATAGTATGCGAAAATATTGAAAAATTTCTTTGTGGCGAACCTGTAAATGTTATAAAAAAATAACTCCAATAATATTAAAATAGTACTAATGAATAATGTTAAAATAGTGCTAATAAATGGCATTAAAATGTAATTGACTAAAGTGTTGGATAAATGTATAATCAATTATAAATATCAAACGTGAAAATTAAAAAGGTGATTATATGAAAAGGGTACTTACAATAAAGGCAAAAGAAGGTATGGTTATTGCAGGTGATGTCTATACTGATGGCGGACACCTTGTCATAACAAAAGGTACTGTGCTGGATAAAGAGATAATAGAAAAACTCAAATATTACTCTGTATTTGATTTTTTTATCGTGGAAGAAAGCCTTATTTCATACGAGCAGGATGACTTAGAGAGAATGATATTTTCTGATG
This sequence comes from Clostridiales bacterium, assembly GCA_012520815.1. GTDB lineage: Bacteria > Bacillota > Clostridia > Lachnospirales > Lachnospiraceae > SVEL01. Next base: position 7,129 of record JAAYNM010000034.1, on the reverse strand, counting down.
AAAATGTTATTGGTGAAGATGAGTCATATTACAAAAAGATAAAACAAACTGAGAAGTTTAAAAAATTTGAAGGTATGTTCAATGAATCTGTTGTTAAGGTAGAGAAATCTATTAATGATATGGTTTTTAGAAACAGTCCTATCCAAGTGAATGAATTACTAGAGGATGTTAAGAAGATTACGCAGGAATTCAAACCAGATGTAAGATTATTTGATATGGTCCATTGTATAGAAGGATATGACGATTTGACATATGTACATAGCGTTAATGTTGCCTTAATATCTAGGATTATATCTATGTGGATGAAGTATTCAGAAGAGGAACAGGATATGGTTACTCGGGGTGGACTTCTCCATGATATAGGTAAACTTATGATACCTAAGGATGTAATCACAAAGCCTGGAAGACTTACACCTACAGAATATGCATTGGTACAGTCGCATCCTATACATGGATACAATATTCTGAAGAATCAGGATATTGATGAGCACGTTAAGAATTGCGCCTTAATGCATCACGAACGTTGTGATGGAGAGGGTTACCCATCAAAGTTAGCGTATAATGAAATAGATCCTTATGCGCGAATTGTTGCCATTGCAGATGTATATGACGCTATGACATCTAACAGAGTTTATCGTGCGGGATTGTGTCCTTATGATGTAATATCGATTTTTGAAGAAAATGTAGAAGCATATGATCCAGAAGTAATTATGTCAGTGCTAGAGCGTATTGCGAATTCCTATATCAATAATGAGGTTATCCTCAATGATGATTTAGAAGGTAAGATAGTTATGGTTAATAAGTATAAGCTAGGTAAGCCAGTAGTATTAGTTGGTGGAGCCTATGTGGATTTATCCAAAGAGAAGAATATTAGAATTACTGCCTTAAAGTAACAAACTGCGCAGTTTTTCATATAGATGCTGGCACGATATTTGTGCCAGCATTTTTTATTTAATAGGAAAGACCACACATTAAATAGGGTTAAAATTTCATTTGAGACATAGTACTATTGTGATATTTTTTAGAGAAAGTTACATCCTCGCCAAACCACTGGGGAGGGGTAAATGCATTTGCCATTTCCTCACTTTCAAATTCTACTTCTGCCATAATTAGTCCTTCAAATGCCCCAGAAAATATATCCAATTCTATAGTAAGAGAAGTATCAGACAGGGGAATAAGTATACGCTTTTTTGTGATAAGATTTCCATCAATCTTTTCTAATAAATGGTAGTAGCTTTCTTTAGTTAATGGGAGATTATACTCCTCACGAACCATTTTGCCAGGGGATTTATACGTTAAATAATATTCATCATCACTACGGCGAATTCTTACAACAGGGGAAGTACTTAGATATCCTTGCTCTATCATATGATAGGAATAAGATTCAAGATTTTCGGGTAAATTTTTTTTGTCTATTAAATATTTTCTTTCAATTTCCATAGGATACCTCCGAAGGTGTTATTTGGTATAAGTAATAAATTAAATGTTTGGCACAATAATAAAGTATTAGGAATTCAAAATTATATTAGTTAGTATACGCTAAGAGAAAAAAATTAACAAGATAGTTGCCATTTTAAGAGTTACATATTAAAATAGGGGGTAAGTTTTACAAATGAAACATATAAATAAAAAAATCAAGAGAGAAATAAGCAGAAAAAATAGAAGTAAAAGTGCCAGTACTAGAGGCAAAGGTAGCGATATCAGTAAAGGTATTATAAGCACAGGTACTAGGAACAAAGGTAATAGAAGAAAAAATAACACAAGTAAAATAACCTAGGAAAAAAGAAAGTTATAGATTATATGAAAAAAGATAAAAGTAAAAAAATTCAAAAATCCACGTTTTTAGATAATACACAACAGGCTGACAAATCTAACCAAACAGAAAAATTGTATTTGGTTTTAGTAGCTACGCCAGGTATATTTGCTACTATTATAAAGATGGTAACAAGGCTTAAATACATTCATATTGTGTTGGGTATGGATGAGGATTTGACTGAATGTTACAGCTTTGGAAGAAGAAACCCTAAAATTCCTTTTTTCTCTGGGTTTGAAAAGGAAGAGATGGATAAGGTAGTTGAGCATTTTCCAAAGGCGTTATGTATGGTGACGGAGATTAATTGCACACCTGAGCAAAAAGAGCAGGTGTGGGGTAGAATAAACTACTACAAGGCAAATGCTAAGAGGTATCATTATACAATATTGGGTCTGCCATTTATATTGATTAACAGGCCTTTTCATCAAAAGAGGAGATATGCATGTTCCCAATTCGTGGCTAGGACCCTAGAGGATTACCATATAAGACATTTTGAAAAGCATTACTCACTAATGACACCTAGGGATTTCTATGAGATGCCTGAAAAGAAGATTCTATATGTAGGAACTATAGAAGGATATCTGGATTCTAGGAATGGATATAAGAAGTATTACGACTATGTTGAGAAGTTGCAAGGACAAAAGGAGAAGAGATGAAAAAACTAAAACATTTAACAATAATGTTGACAAGTATTTCAGTTATGATGGTGTGTATTTGGGGATGCGGAGCAATTAATAGCGATGAAAGCTCTAAATCTGTTACTACTACACAGGAAATAACTACAGAGGAACCGACTACGGAGCCACCATTTGAACCAACTACAGTGGATATTATGATGATAGGTGATATGTTAATGCATATGGGCGTTCAAAATAGTGGACTTATGTCAGATGGAACATATAATTATGATCATTTATTTACCCACATTGTAGATGATGTTCAGTCAGCAGATATTTCCATAGTTAACCAAGAGGTTATGATAGGCGGTATAGAACTGGGACTTTCAGGATATCCATGTTTTAATTGTGCCAATGAGGTTGGCGATGGTCTTGTAAAGGCAGGATTTAATACTATACTTCATGCTACAAATCACACTCTTGATAAGGGAGCTATTGGTGTAGATAATTGTATTAATTACTGGGAGACAAATCACCCAGACATTACTTATCTTGGTATTAATAAAACTGCAGAAGATAAAGAAAATATTTATATATATGAAAAAGATGGAATTAAAATAGCTATATTGAACTATACATATGGAACGAACGGTATAGCTTTGCCAACCGATCGTCCATATATTGTTAATCTTTTGGATGAAGATACAGTAGTTTCTGATCTTGCAAAGGCACAGGAACTCGCTGATTTTATCATTGTTTGCCCTCATTGGGGAACAGAATATACACTGATTGAAACTGAGGAACAGCATTATTGGGCGCAGTTATTTTCTGATAATGGTGCAGATTTAATCCTCGGAGCACATCCTCATGTTGTGGAACCTGTATCTTGGCTTACAGCAGACGATGGTTCAAAGACCCTTTGTTATTATTCACTTGGTAACTACATCTCTACACAGCAGAAGGGATATTCTATGCTAGGTGCGATGGCAAAAGTTACACTCACTAATGACAAAGAAGGAAATGTAACCATAAAAGATTATGCTGTTGAACCGTTGGTGACACATACTCTATGGGGAAGCGGTCAGATGACTACTTACAAGCTCTCAGAGTACACAAGTGACTTGGCTTATCAGAACAGAGTAAGAGATTACGATTCTACCTTTACTATGGAATATTTGGTAAATACTTGCAAGCAGGTATTCGGAGATCTTTATGTTCCGGAGGGCGAAGCTGTAGGCATTTTATCAGAGTAGTTTTGTTTATCAACAGAGGTATAAATAAGGCAGGCAAAAGCCTGTAGATAATAATCTTCATGCAATTAAATAAGATTTTTTTCAGAGAGAAAAGGAGGAAACACAATGAAAAAGCGTTTTTTATTGATGTTACTAACACTTGCACTTTCAACTGTACTTTGCGCATGCAAAGATGGTAAGAAAGGAGCAGATTCATCTGATGAAAAAGATTCAATTGTTGTTGGAATACAACAGGATCTTGATAGTCTTGACCCACATTTAGCAACAGCGGCAGGAACTAAAGAGGTATTGTTTAACGTTTTTGAAGGCCTGGTAAAGCCTGACAAAAATGGTAATTTAATCCCGGCTGTAGCTAGTGATTTCAAGATATCACCAGATGGAGACACTTACACCTTTACATTAAGGGGGGGTGTTAAATTTCATAACGGAGAAGCAGTTACAGCGGAAGATGTAAAATATTCAATTGAAAGAAATGCTGGAATTGATGGGAATGAACCATTAGTATCGGCCTTTTCAATTATTCAAAGCGTAAATATTGTGGACTCTTCTACCGTTGAGATTGTACTTAGCGAGCCAGACACAGAACTTATAGGATATTTGACAGTTGCAATTATCCCTAAGGACTATGAAAACCTGGCTACATCACCGGTGGGAACGGGTCCGTTTAAATTTTCATCATACACTCCAGGAGAAAATATTGTTATAGAAAAAAACAATGATTATTATGGAGAAATGGCTTATCTGTCAAAAGTTACGTTTAAAGTAGTAACTAATTCATCCGCTGCCATTTTAGAACTTCAGGCAGGTTCTATTGATATTTATCCTTATATGACTATGGATGAGGCCAGCCAATTAGGAGAGGATTTTGATATTTTATATGGAAATACAAATCTTGTTCAAGGTTTATTTTTGAATAACGCTTTCAAATACTTTGATGATGTAAGAGTGCGTCAAGCTGTATACTATGCACTAGACAGACAGGCTGTGTTGGATATGGTTGCAGGCGGACATGGAACAATCATTGGCAGTTGCCTATATCCAGGATATGGAAAGTATTATAATGACTTAAATGACAAGTATTCTAAGGATATTGATAAAGCTAAGCAACTGCTTAAAGATGCGGGGTATGCAGAAGGATTTGATTTTACTGTAAAGGTACCTTCGAATTATCAAGTACACATGGATACTGCAATGGTAATCAAGGAGCAACTAAAAGCCATTGGCGTTACCATGAATATAGAAGGAATTGAATGGGCAACGTGGCTCTCAGATATATATCAGGGAAGAAACTACGAAGCTACTATCATTGGATTTGATGCAAATATGGCACCAAAGGATATGATGCGCAGATATGTTTCGGATAATTCAAAAAATATGACGAATTATAACAATAGTCAGTATGACCAGTTGTACGAAATGGCAATTGCTACTGTTGATGATGAAAAAAAGATAGAATATTACCATGAGATGCAGGAAATAATTGCAGAAGATGCAGGAAGTATATTCATTGCTGACCCTGCGATGTTAGTAGCTGTTAGTAAAGATTTGGAGGGATATACATTCTATCCGATATATGTACAAGATATGAGTAAAGTTAGGTATGTAGAATGAAATATATTTTCAAAAGAATAGGACAGGCAATAATTACATTATTTGTAGTATCTGTAATTGTATTTGCTATGTTCCAAATTATCCCTGGTGATGTGGTGACAAACAAGCTTGGAACAAATGCATCGCCGGAGAGAATTGAAGAATTACGAGAATATTATGGACTAGATAATCCGGCATATATTCAATATAAAAATTGGATAGATGACATATTCTGGGGTGAACTGGGAATATCCTACAGTAAGGATTTACCAGTAGCATACATGATTAATCCTAATGTAAAAGTTACGCTGTGTTTAGCTTCTTTAAGTTTACTTATTATTGTAGTGTTTGCTGTACCCATTGGGTTGGGTATGGGGTATATTGCATCCAAAAAGAAGAGAAAGGATGTTTTGATAAGTAATGGATTTGACATTATAAATCAAACATTTATGGCAATACCATCATTTTTTATAGGTATTATTATTAGTATCGTTTTTGGATTAATACTTAAATGGTTCACACCTGGACAATATGTTGCTATTGAAAAAAATGCAGTGGATTTTTTCTTGTATATCATTCCGGCAGCAGTTTCAGTAGCAATACCGAAAATTGCTATGCTGGTTAGATTTATAAAGTCATCCGTTGAGGAGGAAATGGCAAAGGACTATGTACGCACTGCTAGAAGTAAAAGTGCATCCAATATTCGTATTCTATTTTGTCATGTATTAAAAAATTCTATGATTACCAGTATTACAGCATTGTCAGTAATAATGGCTGAAATATTTGCTGGAAGTGTTGTTGTAGAGCAAGTATTTAATCTGCCTGGAATTGGAAAGGCTCTAATAGGCGGGATAGGCGAAAGAGATTATCCAGTTGTTATGGCGATTGTAATGTATATCTCGGCAATGATAATAATTGTAAATTTACTAGCTGATGTAATATATTCGCTTGTGGATCCAAGGGCAGGAGGAAACCATGAAAAAAATTAATGGAAAACTCTTAGGGGGACTTATAATAACAGGCACATTGCTTTTACTAGCAATTACATCGAGAATATACACACCGTATGATACAGAGGCAATGAATGTTGCAGATAAATTTCTTGCTCCCTCTATTAAACATATATTTGGAACTGATAATTTTGGGAGAGACATCTTTTCTAGAACATTGGTGGGACTTAGTGACACAATGATAATATCAGGATGTACAATTCTCATTGGTGGAATTGTTGGAACATTTATAGGATGTGTAACAGGATATTGCGATGGCAGGGTTGATGATACAATTATGAGATTTAATGATGCCTTATCCTCGATTCCAAGTGTACTCCTAGCCATAGTGTTGGTGGGGGTAATGGGTAGCGATACAACTACAGTTATACTCGCGTTGGGAATTGTGTTTATACCAAGTTTTGCCCGAATGTCTAGGTCAGAGGTGGTGAAACAAAGAAAGTTGGAATATGTGATGAGTGCTAAGCTTGCAGGCGCAAGTCACATTAGAATTCTATTTGTTCATATCTTACCGAACTGTAAAAACACTATGCTTTCAGCAATTATTGTAGGTTTCAATAATGCTATTCTTGCAGAGGCATCCCTTAGTTTTTTAGGGATTGGTGTGCAGCCTCCACAGGCTAGTTTGGGTTCGATGTTGAAGGACTCACAAACATTTATTAGATTGGCTCCGTGGTATAGCATATTTCCTGGAGTAACCATAGTCATATTAATCGTTGGATTTGTACTTTTAGGAGAAGGAATCAAAATGAAAAAACGCGGATAATTAGTCACCCTTTATCGATTTCTTATTGTAAATATTTATACAAAATGTTATATTAAAATATATGGTTAACAACTGAAATT
>JAAYNM010000033.1 GCA_012520815.1 Clostridiales bacterium | reverse complement strand
TGACTCTTGCCAATTTTACTAGGTTTTGACCGCATTTGTTAGACATTTAATTAGGGGTGTGCTACAATAAACACATAATGTTGGCCTTAATATTGTAACGTATGCAAGATGTTGATTTTTATCAATACGTAAAGGATATTTTTACATCAAGTTTCTACTTATGAGAATTAATTATTTTCAATATAGTTCTTATTCCTAAGGAGGCAAGAAATATGAACGTACTTTTTACAGATATAACAGTATATGTGAACCAGCCTTTATAAAGGCTCTTACCGATGCTGGTGTAAATGTTATAGAAGAAACTACTGAAATGACCAAGAAATCTTTAAATCCAAGCGAATTAGTGAATAATGTTTCGAGTATTCTTTCAAAGGAAAAGTTTCTATTCGTGATAAGCATTAACTTTTTCCAACCCTCTCCTCGGTGTGCAATATATTCAACATTCCGTATATAAGCATTATTGTGGATTGCCCAGTGTATGAGTTATATTCTAACGAACTGAAAAATCCTTGTAATCGAGTTTTTGTCTTTGACAGACATCAATTCAATACTATTTCTGACAGAAATCCTTCATGCGTATTTCATTTACCACTTTGTGCTGACACTACTACATTTTCAAGCGTCATAGAATCTGGCGTAGCAGAGTTCAACACCGCCATTTCACAAAATAGAACTCCAAAATTCTCTTGTGATGTATCACTTATAGGATCTTTATATAGTGAAAAATGCCCTTATAATAAAGCCACTCACTTATCCGATTACACCAAAGGTTACATAGATGCGCTCGTAGAGGCACAGCAAAATGTATACGGATACAATCTAATCTACGATTCCCTAACAGATTCTGTAGTCGAAAAAATATTAGGCGAAGAAAATATCTATCTTTTCCCAGAAAACTCCGTTGGTGATTATAAGGCTGTAGTTGCAGATTCACTTGTAGGGATAAAGGCTTCCGAGCAAGAGCGCATTCGTCTTTTGAAGTATCTATCAGAGAACAATATAAATATTGATTTATACACAGGCAGCGACACCTCTATGTTGCCGCTTGTGCACAATAGAGGATTTGCAAAATCACTTACAGAGATGCCACTGATTTTTAGCAGAAGCAAAATAAATCTAAATATTACCGCTAAGACCATACAAACAGGTATTCCCCAGCGAGTTTTTGATGTACTTGCCTGTGGTGGTTTCCTTTTATCCAACTATCAGGAGGAACTTTTTGAACATTTCGTTCCTGGCGAGGATTTAGATGTTTACTCCTCAAAGGAGGAACTTTTAGACAAGATTAATTTTTATCTCTCCCATGAAACCGAGCGTATATCCATAGCAAGACACGGATATGAAAAATGTATTAAACAACATAGTGTAAGTGTCAGACTAAATCAGATACTCCAGTCAGTTTTATAGTAGCAAGCCAAAAAGCCTATATAGTAATGATTTTTTTGATATGATATCAATTTATCTTTCATTACTATATAGGCTTTAATTTCTACTAAAATCATACAAATCTCTAATTCATATTATCCACCAAACATTCTATCGCCGTCTGATAGTCCGTTGCACCGCTGATAATACCGGCATTACTTGACATTAGTTCCTCCTTATCCTTCACATCCTTGCTGCTGTCTTCTTCATTTGTGAAATGCTGTGCCAACGTTCAATCCTGTATTTCTATTTGTATTAAGCATAGCACTAGTGACTACACCTATATCCAATGCATCTGAGCACTCAATTAAAAAGGAATTTGCAAAGAAATCCTGTATGATCTTCCTTCGCACCACACCAGTATTTAATTCCTTATCCCTACTTTTAAAACTCAAAAAAACACCACTCCGAAGAGTGGTGTCCATGATAGTTTTTAGCTTTGAACAAAACTTACTGAAGAAGTGCTAATACACCCTGGTTTGCCTGATTAGCCTGAGCTAACATAGACTGACCAGCCTGAGCAAGAATGTTGTTCTTGCTGTATGTAACCATTTCTTTAGCCATATCAACGTCTCTGATACGAGATTCAGCTGCTGATGTATTCTCAGATGTTGTATCAAGGTTGGCAATTGTATGCTCAAGTCTGTTTTGGATAGCACCAAGATTAGATCTCTGTGTAGAAACCGTTTCAATAGCAGCCTGAACAGATGTCATAGCGGCTCCTGCTGCTGCGTTTGAGTCAACATCAAGAGCATCTACTCCTAATGAATTTGCATCCATATTGTCAATCGAGATTGCAATTGTCTGATCTTCTAATGCTCCAACCTGGAGATTCTTGTCAGTGAAAGTTCCATCAAGTAAGTTCATAGTATTGAACTGTGTTGTTGTCTGGATTCTATCAATTTCTTTTACTAACTCATCAATTTCAGCCTTGATAGCCTCACGGTCTGTTGTAGTGTTAGTGTCATTGGCAGCCTGTGTTGCAAGTTCATTCATTCTTTGAAGAATAGAATGTGTTTCATTCAATGCACCTTCTGCTACTTGAATAGCTGAGATTCCGTCCTGAGCGTTTGAAGAAGCCTTATCAAGACCTCTAACCTGGCTTCTCATCTTCTCTGAGATTGAAAGACCAGCAGCATCATCGCCTGCACGATTGATTCTGTAACCTGATGATAACTTTTCTGTTGACTTAGCTTGTCCAGTTGTTGTGATGCCAAGCTGTCTGTTTGTGTTCATCGCTGTAAGATTGTGTTGTACTACCATAATAATTCCTCCTTGAAAATACTGTCGCGTCCTTGCGACATTTGATTGGTTTATAGTTTATAACTACTCCGAGTTCCACGGAGATAATTACCACTTAAGTAAATGTTATTTACTTATATTATATATCGGATGGTTTCTCAAATACTTTATAGCTATTTTAATATTTTTTTGAAAAAAATCAATATATTTTAAAAATATTTTTTAACTCTATACCGAATCCCATTTTACTTTTTTCTATCCATAAACTGAGGGTCTACAATATTAAGTTTGTTCATACTTTGATAATATCCAAAAGCCGCTTTGTTGGTGGCCCTTGCCGTCTGAACTTCCTTCTTCATCTCTTTGGACTTCGAATTCATTAGCTCGTGGTTTCTTTTTTCTTGAACCTGAACCTCCATAGAGATATCTGTCACATCACCTATGAGCGTTTGAAGCTCTCTAATCTCATCCTTATAAAGTTCGCTAGAGCCAGTTATCTGTTTTTTTACCCTGTCATATACACTTTCAAAACCACTATCTAGGAGATTAATCTCTGCGATAAACCTGCCTTTTTCTTCATATATAACATCAAATCCCATCTCATCGAACTTTTCCGCCAAAAGAATGTCCTTTTGTCTAAGATTTAACTTAGATATATTCTCTAACACTTTTTTTTTCTTTAACAGACTATCTTTTAAAACAGATAGGTAATTATGCTCTTGATGGTTGTTTTGCAAGATTCATCACCTCTTCCCATGTTTTTCTCATCGTACGAAGGTGAGCAAGTACTTCCTCCAATATCTCTTTATCCTTTTTAACATTTGCCTCTACAAGTCTATCGTTCATATACTTGTAGATATTCTCAAAATCTTGAGCTACAGGATATTTATAGTTAAGTGTTGAGCGAAACTCTGCAATAATCTTTTCCACTTTTATAATGTTATTGTGAGCCTTCATAATGTCGTTTTTCTCAATCGCAACAATTGCAATATTGCAAAATTTTATGGCGCCATCATATAACATCAGCGTAAGCTGGGCTGGCGAAGCATTCATTATTCTTTCATTTGCATAATTACTATAGCCATTTGGAATTGCCATATAGTTACCTCCGATTAATATCAGCTACCGAGAAGTGAGCTAAGTGAAGACTGTTGACTTTGAAGTGTGGATAATGCCTTCTCCATTGCTGCAAACTGTGACTCATATTTCTCTCGCATCTTTTCTATCTTTTTATCCCAGTCAGAAATACTTGATGTATATTTTTTATACTGACTCGTCATATACTTATCATTATAAATAGTATAAGCACTACTAAGTGAAGATGAAGCCATCTTACCATTTAATTGTGAATACAGATTACTTGTAAGCTGTGAAAAGAAACTTACAAATCCTTCTGGATTGTTGGCAATAGCGGCTCTAAGTTTATCTTCATTTCCTGATACAGCTGAATCACTTGAATCTCCATCTATATGGAAAGCACCCTTTTCATTTTCACCAGCCACAAAGTATCCAAGGGTCTTTATACCAAATGTAGAAAGAGTAGTATTTACTCCGTCAACATCAAATCCCTTTGACATCGCTGTCTTCATAAGGGTAATAACTGAACCTAGTGTACTATCTTTACGTAATGCGGCATCTTCAAGTTTCTTTTCCCATTTTTCTACCTGTTTATCAGAAAGTTCGCCTTCCTCTTCTTCTGTAAGTGGCTCATACTTTCCAGCTGAAGCTGCATTGTATAGAGAATCCATCTCATTTATAAGGCTATTGTACTCCTTAAAGAAGTCTTTAACCATATCGTATATACCATCCACATCATCAGATGTAGTTAATGATATCTCTTCATCTGGATCAGTTACAGCTGTTGCAGTAATGGTCACTCCATTGATTTGGAATACGTTTGATGACGAGGTAAATTTTGCCCCATTTAGACTAATAATCGCATCTTGCCCTGTTATTCTTACTGCACTTAGTTCTGAAAAATCCAGTCCTAACTTAGTATTTAATGATGCAAGTTCACTCTTTTGGGCTTCGGTTGCATCGTCTCCAAGACCCTTAAGTTCCTCGTATCTTGTGTAATCAGCCACAATGCCTTTTGCCGTTTCTAACTTTTCATTGTATTTTACTAATGTAGATGTAAAAGCCTCACTATCATAGTCAAAAGTTCCTGCTCCGAGGTATTCCTCCTTGTCAGTAATTTCTTTATTCATAGTTTCATCTATAGTAGTCATAGCAGCCTTGTTGTCAGCTATGCGCTCCTTAATAAGCTTATTATCATCTTCAAGCTCCGTATTGGCAGCTTTCATCTCTTCTTCATATTCAGCTACTGCATCTTTGAAGCCTTCATCATCAGAAGAACCTACACGCTCTTTAATCGCTAAGTAATCCTCTTTTTGACTATTTGCCTTGTCAAGTTTTTCTTGGAGGGCATCATAATCCTTTTGTAGAGCAGCCTTTTTGGTTTCATCTGTTTCTGCTGCTATTGCTTCCTGCTTCTTGGTCATATCTTCCCGAAGCTTTGTAATACTCTTATCTAAGCTCTCTAATGATTTTTCTTTAGCTGCATCATTTGATTTCGCAAATGAAATTCTGTTATTATTTTCTTTTATATCAGCAGTATTTTGTGTTGTCGTTTTATCAAGTGCAGAATTAGAACTAGACAACATCTTTTTTTGTGCTTCTAATAAAGAATTCAAATACTCATGCTTTGCGAGATCTGTCATATAAGACGCATCACCCTCGGCTGCTGATATGTAATCCTTGTATGAACTTATATCTGCTGTAGATACAGTATAAAGACCAAGGTTCTTTAAAAGATCATTTCCTGTAGAGTCATTGCCACTTATAGAAAAGTCTTGATCTGCGCCACTGTCTTTAGAGCTCAAAAAGAATCTCTTATTGGTTGCGTCAAAGCTGGCATTTATACCTTTTGAACCAAGTTCTGATGTGAATTTAGCTATGGTCATATCTTCTGTAACATCGACAAAAGTATCTTTACCATTTACAGATACGTTAATTCTTGTAGTTCCTGAAACACCAAACTCACTCATCTTTGTATCTGCTGTATAATTTCCATCTAATTTAGCACCTGTAAGGTAACCAGATGTAGCAAGCTGCGATATTTTGAGTTTTTGTGTACCAGACACTGCCGTAGACGAAGCTGTCACGGACACTTTATTACTGTTTGATACAGAGACAGCTTTTTTTGTATAATTAACTGAAAATCTCATACTACTTAACTTGCCCGAAAACAAGCTGTATAATTTTGTATTTAATGTTTTCCAAGCGTCCTGCTTATAAGATAGGCTCTTTTGCTCTTTATAAATACTATCTTTTTTTATACTATAGGCGGATACTAATTCTTCAATCATAGCATCTGTATCCATACCCGAAATAAGACCTGATAATTTTATTGACATATTATTCCCTTCTTTCTATTGGTGATTAACTTATCCCAAGTTAACAGTCTATAATTTTTCATCCACCATGATACCTGCAAGTTCCCAGGCTTTTTCGATCATCTCAAGAGTTTCTTCAGCTGGGAATTCTTTAATAACCTCTTTTGTTACTTTATCAACAATCTTTATAGTGACTCTATTAGTTCCTTCATGTATTCCGAACTGACATGAAGTTTCTGACATTCTTTTGTTTAAATCTGATACGGCTTTTTTTACCTGGTCATTGGCAATTTCCCTTTGATTGGCATTTACTGCATTTTCTGTAATCGAAAGATTCTGTGGTGGCTGCTGTATAGGCTTAGTTTCTACCTGATGTACAGGTTCACTACTTTGCTGTACCACCTTTGAATGTGCCATAGATCGTCCTATTGAACTATCTACGCTATAGCTGTTTCCTACGTTTTTAATTGACTCAATAGACATACGCCCTACCTCCTTGTAGTCATGTGCAATAATGGGAACTTCCATGTTCCCTGGTTTTGTATTAATTATCGGTTCATTATAAAGAAAAGTTAATAGTCCTCTATAAATTTTTCAAAGCATCAAAAGCTGATGATGTGGCAGCTTCTTTATTTGCCTCTTGAATTTGTAAATAAACTTCTTTTCTGTAGACTGGTACTGATTTTGGTGCTGTGATTCCAATTTTAACCTGATCACCTTTCACTTCTATAATTGTAATCTCGATGTCATTATTTATAATAATGGCTTCATCCTTTTTTCTCGATAATGCTAACATACTACATCACCCTCCTTATTACCTTTTAGTATATCATAAATAGGGTATTTTACTAAATATTCGTCATCTTCTACTATTACCTGAGATGCTTTAAGATTTGTTGCGTTAATTATAATCGGCGCCTTAAGATTTGCTGTCATGTTTTTAATATCCGAAGGTACTGTAATGGTTGTAACCACCAAGACATCTGTCTCTTCGCCCATTTCAAGAGGTAACAAAAGTTCGTCCTCTATCTGAGGATTGTATTCATTATCTACTACTAATGGATCAATAACAGGCATTGCAAATCCTGGTTCGTCTATAGACTGTAACCATGAAATATTGGTATCACTATCTCCTTCATCATGTATGAGCATAAATCTCTTCATATCAGGAAAACCTATAATTCCTTGCGCAAAATTAATAATCTTTGCTTCATCTACTGCTACTTCGCCGAATAAATTTGTTATAATTGTCATTTTAAATCCGTCCTTTCTTTTATATGAAATCAAGTAAGGTGTTCTGTACTACCTTTGCTGCTGCCGCTAAAGATGCATCATAAACATCTGTTGCTGACTTAAACTGTACTGCTACAGTCGCTAGATTCACCTCTTCATTTTGACTCTTTAAATCATGAACATTGAGTTTTTGTGCACTAAGTCTTTCTTCATTAAGTGTAAGCCTTATCATTCTTGCTCCAAGATCGGCTAATTCATAGTTTAATGTTTGCTGATGTTTTGAGTACATATCAAGACTCTTTGAGAATGCTGTTCCCATATTCTCTTCAGCATATGAAAGTTCCAACTCTGCTGCTGTAATCATAGACTTTATTTGTAACTGTTCTGTCTCACTTGCAGATGCTGCCAACTGCTCATTTAACTTTGCAATCTTGTTTTGAGCATCTACTGCTGCCGTAACAGAATATATGATTTCATCTAAATCCCTTCCGAAATCATGGGTTAAAACATCCTTTGCCTGTGTATTTACTTTAATTGTCTGATTGAAATTAATAGTATAATTAATCTCTTGATCAGCCGATGTATAGTTTATACCCGTGGTCTGGTTAGTACAATCGAAGTAATGCTCTGGCTTCAAATCTCCCTTTTGGAAACCTGTTTTATTGTATGTCATCTCAAGACTTCCACCTGATGCCATACTTTGGTATACTGAGTCGCTAAGTAGAAGCTCCCCTGTCTCAGGAATAAATGCTGCTCCTGTAGCCACTTCTGTATATACACTATTTCCTGCTGCATCATATGTGTCCTTTGAGCGAGTCTCAATAGGTACAACAACCTGAGTTCCTTCCGAATTTGTAAGTGTGACTGCCCCTGCACTATCTAGTGAGTCATATGCTACTTTGATTACATGGAAGTTGATATTTGTAATATCTCTTTGATCCGCAGTGTAGATAGAATTCGTAGATATTCCTGCAATTCTATTCATATTGTCTACGTCTGCACCCTTAAACTTTTGTGTAATCGAATATGTTGTATTTGGTTCAGCATTTTTAAATGTAAGAGTAGCATCTGTTTTGTATCCCGTAAATAGCGAATTGCCATTTATGTCTGCATCACCATCTGCATATATTTGAGAGCGCAACTGCTTAAGTGTTGTTACAAGTGTCTCACGTTCTGCTACCGTGTTGTAATCGTTGACACCTTGATTACAGTAGTATGATATCTCTGTCAATACTGAATTAATACTAGATAATGCATCATTAGTAGTTTTCATCCAACTACGAGCATCCGGTATATTTTTATCTAGATATTGTGAGATTTCTGCATATGTTGTACGTAATCTCAAAGCTCTAATTGCTACGATAGGATCTTCTGAAGGTCTTTGAATCTTCTTTTTAGTATCTACCCGGGTATTTAGAGTATCCATGATTCTTTTGTTGTTGTTAATATTATATAGGGAATTGTTTATCATCATTCCATTAGTAATTCTCATGGGTTTTCCTCCTGTCACTTGCTAAAAATCATATTTTAAACACCAGTTTCATTTATGAGTTTTTGATAAATCTCGTTCATAACTGATATTATCTTTGCGGACAAATCATATGCTTCCTTAAACTTAACAATATTCATTGCCTCTTCATCTGGATCAACACCCATAATAGACAAACGTTGATTAGAAATAGTCTTTTGAATATTTGTATAGTTTGTTTGCATATTTTCAGCTTTTTTTGTATCAATGGCAATCTCTGTAACTAGAGTATTAAGATATTCTATAGCTGATCCACCTTCGTAATCTTTACTATTTTTTGTTTTAATAAGTTCTTCTAACAAATCCTTTGATGCTACACCTTGATGTACATTCGTTGTAGTACAAAGTAATGAAGGGTCTTTGAGTAATGCATCATTTACTGTATATACTTTATTATCTGAAACAAGAAATATTGGATTATCTGCTCCAGATTCCCCATTCAATCCCATTCCTCTGCTTTGAATTTCGTTAAACTGTGATGTGAATGTATCTAGAAATTTATTTACTTCATCATAGTAATAAGGAACACCTTTATAATCTATAGGCTTTGAATTTGCATTGCCGGTTTCTGCCTCATTGTTGTTTCCATCTCTTACCATAATCAGAGAATATAACGATCCTCTAATATCTTCAGAAACTACATTGAAATCATCTCCGTAACTCCATTTTACATCATATAAACCTACTGCATCATCTGTATCGCTTAAATTCTCTCTAGTCACTACTTTAAGACTAAACGCATCATAATTATTGACTAATGATATGTTACCTACTGTTACATAGAACTCAGATTTTCCATTTTCGTATGTAATCTCGTTTGTCTCTATCTCTACGATACCAGATAACTCATCTAGTAGCACTGCTCTTTTATCTCTAAGTTCATTTGCATTTGCACCTGTCAATTCGATTACATTTATCTGTTTATTTATAGTAGCAATCTCTGTTGATAATGCATTTATCTTATCTACATTGTTGTTTATCTCTGCGTTTATATCCTCTTGCATAAGAGTAATATTTGTCTTTATCTCATTCATATATTCTAGGAAACTCTTTGCATAGTTTATAACAGACGCTCTGGCTGTTAAACTCCCTGCATCATTTGATAATGTCTCAAGAGCATCATAGATATTTTGAAATTCTACGGAAAATCCACTCTCATCGGAATCATTAAAGTAATCCTCCAACTGGCGCATATAATAATTCTTTGTGGTGTGTTCTCCTAGCTTTGAATTGTTTTTCCAATACTTTACATCATAATATTCATCACGAGTACGATTAATCTCAGTCACCTCAACACCCGTACCAACTGCTCCGTATCGTTGATACACTCTAAGTGCTGTTGTAGCCTGCTGTACCGCTTGCTGACGAGAATATCCTTTTGTATTTTGATTTGCTATGTTGTTAGCTGTTACATTAAGATTTGCATTTGCTGCATATAATCCTGATGTACCAATTGTAAGTCCAAAAAATGAATTTGCCATATTTCCACCGCCTTAATTCTAATAGTGGCCTACTCTATTAATGAGAGTATCCAACATATCAGCTACTGTAGTTATATATCTTGATGCCGCACCATATGCATTTTGGAATCTTATCATATTGCTAAGTTCTTCTTCCGATGAGACTCCTGTGGTGGATTGACGTTTATTATCTAAATTCAACACTACGCTGCCTTGGCTATCTGCAACCGCATTGTAAATATATCCATCGTTTGCTATCACTCCCACCATTGCCGTGTAGTAATCATCAAAATCCTTAGGTGTGATATTGTCGGGTGATAGGTTTATGCTTGGAGATGCCCAGTCTTTAAGTAACCTCTGACCAAGTTCAAGATCTATATCTCCTTGCGCCGTAGTAAATGGTAGGAAAGAATAATCATCTACCACTACCTGATTCACTGTGAGGTTACCCAATGAATAGTTGGATGTGCTACCAAATTCGTTGTAAGGATTATATACGTAATATGTATTGCCATCACTACCTGTCATCTTAGTATATCTTGTAACGTCCTCCCTAGAAAAGAGTTCAGTTCCTGGTGTAGAATTCTCATCACAGCCATATGAACTTTTTTCTTGGTCTAAAACTTTTATAGTAGTTCCTGCCAGAAGAGTAACTACGGTGTCAGCTGTTAATGCTCCATTTCCATCCACCGATGCTCCTGCAAGCCCCGCTTGCATACTATCATCTAATGTCTTTATCACAGTTCCCGCCGGTACTGTAAATGTTACAGGTGATGCCAGCGTTTGATTTGTAGTTGGACTAATAGCATCATTGATTGCTGTAACCATAGTATGTATCAACTGATCAAACAACGCTTGTGTCTTTGTTACAACTGTTCTTCCAATGGTTTCATTATATTCTTTAACATCTTTTTGGTATTGCTCATATGCTGCCAATCGTTCTGCGTCTGTAGCATACTCTGAATATATAGGCTCATGAGGTATATCCTCAAATGTACCTACGAATCCGCCTCTTGCAATGAGTAAACCCTTGAGTTCTCCTACATCATTGTTTTTAGCTGAAGAAATTTCTACTCTTGTATTGAATACTGGTGCATGATCTATATGTGGCCAAACAGGTGTTACATATGTAGATCCATCATCTGCATTAAGGTGAGCAGTATCCATATGGAATACCCCATCCTTTGATACAAATGTTGTTCCTTCTACTCTGACAGTAACGACACTGAATTCGTTTTCTTCATAATCAATTTTAACTAATCCCCCTAGCTTATCTAACCATAAATCTCTTTGGTCTCTAAGATCAGAAGCAGTTTCAATTCCTGCTGCCTCAATGGAATGGATTTGTTGATTTAATAATGCTATGTTATCACCTATGCTATTTATCTGATCCACGGTGTTTTGTACTTTTTCATCCAAAGTCTTTTGATAAGAAGTAAGCTCCTTATATACAGCATCTGCTCTTGTAAGAAATGCTTGTGCATTCATAATAAGACCAGCTCTAGAAACTGTACTTCCAGGCGTTTTTGCCATCTCACTTATAGACTCCCATAAATCTTTTAGAGAATTTTGGAACTGTACGCCTTCTGTTTCACCCATAATGGTTTCAACTTCTTCTGTAGTCGAGTATTTCGCTGCATAGAAGTTTCGTCTTCCCTCTTCTTCTCTATATGCTTTATCTAATAAAAGGTCTCTGATGTGTCGCGATTCTGCAGACACAACTCCAAGACCTAACTGTTTCGTATTCACTGGTGTGTATCCAAGGTTCGAATAAATACCATCGACCATAGATACTTGTTGGCGGACATAACCCGGCGTATTGATATTGGCAAGATTGTGTGCTGTTGTATTAAGGCCATTTTGATTGGCCCGAAGACCACTCACACCTGTATATATACTTGTCATTAATGGCATATGAGTCCACCGACCTTTCTATTTACTGTTTTGCATCGAACATCCCTGCCCCTGTAGAGCTTGAAGTATTGTATGCATTTTTAGAGTAATTTGCTGTTTCTGGTTCCTGATAGATAGATTTTACTAGATTCATATCGAACTCAATCATCTCTAAAGATTGATTAACAAGATTCTTGTTTAAATCATTCACAGTGACCATATTGTTTAACGTCATCTTGAGCTCATCATGTATAGCGCAAAGCTTTTCCCTCTCCTGCGGTTGTCCCGAAAGTAAGTCAGCAATAGCCTTTACTGTAAGCTCATCTGGATTTTTGCAAAGAACAGTGGCAATATCATTAATAACCTCTGTTCTCTTTTTTTCCAGTTTGTTTAATTTTGTGATGTAATTTTGTTCTACATCCGTGATTTGCTGGAGTTTTTCAATATCACCCTTTACAATCACTTGAGTTTTTTCGTGAGAAAGGAGTACTAAGTCTTTATATTCGTTATTTTCCTGTGTTAATACTAAAATAAGTTCATCAATTAAACTAGCCACTTTCCTACATCCTTTCTCACATTACATTAAACCGAACTTCTCCATAAGCCTATCTGCAAAGCTATCACCATCTACCTCGTATGTGCCATTATCTATCTGATTTTTAATATCAGATACTAAGCCTTCACGAATGTCTGGGCTATTCTTAACCGCCATCTTAGCAATTTGAAGCTCTTTTCCAAAGTTAGAAATCTCTACTTTGTCTGAATTTGCTGTCTTTGTTGCTGCATTAGTCTTAAGCTTTCCATTCACACCGTAAACTTGTGATATTTGATTAAAAGCATCTACACGCATAATAGTCGCCTCCTTTTTTAGTTCTATATCTTTTATCGGTGTATTTTAGATTTACTTTAGGTTTTTAGGCAAAAAAACCACATAAAACTTTTTACCAGTTTCATGTGGAATTATACACTTAATATTTTTAACTTTATAAAATATAATTGTAAGAATATAGTTATATAAACATATCTCTACAAGTTCTTACTTTCTTAGTTATCTAAGAATCTCATTCTTGCTCTGTCTTTTTCATCTTTCTTCTTTTCTAGCTCCTGCCTCTGATACATTCCGCTAAACTTGTTAACCATTGTGTTCTTACACTTATCACAGTAACGACCTGTTCTAATAGGTGTTCCACATGATTCACAATTAATCATAACCATTGATCCTTCTGCAAATATAAGTCTTTCTTCTCGAACCCACTGGTTAATCTGTTGCACGCTAACCTCCATCTCCTCAGATACCACGGCAACAGAAGCATTTTTGTTGTCTTCAACAAATTTTTTAACTTCTGCGAATTTCTCCTCTAACTTTGATTTACAATCTGGACAAAGTCTTGCGCCTCCTATATAGTTAAATAACCTTCTACACTCTTTACAATTCTTTACTTCCATATGAGTATTCCTCCTTAAATACCAGTTCCGATACCGAGACTGATAAAATAAATTTTTTTTGCACCGCCAAGCAATAGAACCTCAGAGCAAGCATCTATTGTACTTCCTGTTGTATAAATATCATCCACTAATATGACTTTGTTATATTTTACTACATTTTCGGTTAATTTGAAAGCGTTTTTTAGGTTTTTGGACCTATCATTATTTCCCAATTCTTTCTGAGGTTTGGTATTCAAAACACGCACAAGTAAGTGGCTATCCATAGGTATTTGCAGCCACTTTGATAACTCACGTGCAAAAAGTTCTGCCTGATTATATCCTCTACTTACTAGTTTTTTCCTATGTATAGGAATCGGAATAATAACATCTGCATTCCAATACTCTATCTCTTTTTGAAAATGAGTGGCGATACTTCTTCCATAGAACTCTGAAAAATCTCTGCGATTATGATACTTAAATTTATAGATTGACTGTTTTACTTCATTTGAATATACGTATGCCCCAATTCCCGTTTCATACAAATGGTTGCTCTTTTCACAATCCATACAATATTCTTTTTCCTCTGCATCAATTGGTTTCCCACATTTCTTGCACTTTGGTTCCTTTAGAAATTCCAGCTTCCCCTCGCATTTACTGCATATATCTATGTTGCTATTAATACATTTATCGCAAATAGGGCATCTTCTAGGAAACATTCCATACAAAAGGCGTTTTATCATCAGATACCCTCCATAGCATTTGTAATTAATCTTTTCAAACCTGAATATCTCTTATTCTCATTCATATTGTTTATCATTTCTGTAACTGCTGTTTGCGTACCCACTATAGTAACACATGCTTTAGCTCTAGTGACAGCGGTATATAAAAGATTTCTGTTCATCAACATTGTAGGCCCTGTAAGCAGCGGAAGCACTACTGCTGGGTACTCACTACCCTGGGACTTATGAATTGTAATAGCATAGGCAAGTTCTAATTCCTCTAGCTGTTTAAAACTATATGTAACTATCTTTCCATCATCAAACTGTACTTCCATTGTTTCCATAAACAAATTCATACTTTTAATGATACCCATATCACCATTGAACACTCCCGTACCCTGTTCTACGACTACATTTTTGTGACTACGGATTTCCCAAGCTATTTGATAATTATTCTTTATCTGCATAACTTTATCACCCTCTCGGAATGTAATCTGTCCTGATTCTCTTTCTCTTTTCTTTGCATCCTTCGGATTAAGATACTCTTGCAAAATCTTATTTAGATTGTCTACCCCTAATAGCCCTTTTCTCATTGGCGTAAGAACTTGCAACTCAAGTTTGCCAGCATTTATATATTTAGGCAGTTTATCTCTGACCAAGGTAATAGTTGCATTGATAATAGCATTGGCTTCATTTCTATTTACAAATAAGAAATCTCTACTTTGGTTATCCAGTTTAATTGATTCTCCGGCATTGATTTTATGAGCATTCACAACGATATCACTGGTAGTTGCCTGCCTGAAAATTTTTGTAAGTTTAACCACATTAAACTTTTCAGAATCTATAATATCTCTCAAAACATTTCCTGGACCCACACTTGGCAACTGGTGTACATCCCCTACCAGTATAATTCTTGTACCTGTAGCAATGGCCTTTAAAAGATTGTACATTAAGAACATATCCACCATAGACATTTCATCAATAATAACTGCATCTGCTTCTAGTGGGTTCAAATCATTCTTTTCAAATCGAGTACCTGCACCAGATTCATCTGGATTTCCAGATATTTCAAGTAGTCTGTGGATCGTTTGAGCCTCTTTTGTTGTGGCTTCTGACATTCTCTTCGCAGCTCGACCCGTAGGAGCTGCTAGCAAAATCTCAAATCCCTGGTTTTCAAACATCTTAATTATTGTATTAATGGTGGTGGTTTTACCTGTTCCTGGCCCACCTGTGATTATAGTCACACCACTATTCATAGACTGAACCACTGCATCTTTTTGCATTTCATCTAACTTCATTCCCGTAGAATTTTCTATCTGTGCAATTCTCGTTAGTATTGCATCTTCTGGAATATTAGTGGAAACATTCAATTCCTTCAGCATTTGAGCAATATTTAACTCGGTATAGTAATTTAATGAAGTATAAACACACTGGGTATCTCCATATTTTTTTACCATCAAACGTTTATCTATTTGCATATCCATAATATACTTCTGAATTTGCTCTTTTTCTACTGTCAAAAGCTCCAAGGCCCGTTCTTCCAATATCTCCATCGGCAAATATGCATGACCATCACTACCTGCATTTGTCAAAATATATTCTATTCCGCACTTGACCCTAAAATCAGAATCCGGATTTATGCCTACCCTTACCGCAATTTCATCAGCTATTTTAAAACCTATACCATCTATATCATCTGCCAATTTGTATGGATTTGTCTTTATAATATTATACATCTCCATGCCATATGCACTATATATCTTCACTGCCATATTCATGGAAATACCATACTCTTGAAGAAATATCATCGCCTTACGCATATCTTTCTTTTCCTCAAGCTGTGTTGATATCTCCATAGCCATTCTACCGCTAATCCCCTTAACTTCCGATAATCTTTGGGGCTCTTCTTCTATAATTCTAAATGTATCTGCCTTAAATCTTCTAACAATTCTAGCAGCAAGAGTAGCTCCAATACCCTTTATCGCCCCCGAACCTAGGTATCTAACTACCGCTTCCTCATCCACTGGCGCCTTTATTTCATACTTTTCCATAGCAAACTGAGGTCCGTATGAAGGATGTTCTGTAAAATACCCTGACATCTCCACATATTCACCTTCTGCAATGTATTGAAAAGTACCCACGCAGGTCATATCTTCATCCTCATAGGTAATAGACATCACAGTATAACCGTTGTCTTCATTTCTATATACAATTTTATCTACATAACCAGATATACTTTCCATTAACATGCCTCTTCTTAATATTAGTGTATAATTTTAAAGGGTATCAAAGATTTGAATTGTGTCGATACGGAAGATTTACCTGCGTAATATTCTTACGCAGGTAATATGATTTAAAATTTATGTATTGTTCTATAATGTTTTGCTTACAACTAACTTCATCTGTAAAACTATTGTATAAATATCTTGCCTATATACTATAATTTCTCTTCATTTGTTCAAATAACATTTGTGCAATACCAAGACCACTATTTTGTTCGGTAGCACTTTTTGCATATTCTTGAATTAAATTGTCGCCAAAATAATCCATATATAATGATGTAGAAGAACTGCTTTCTTCACTCTCTGGAACCATCTTTTGTAATGCCTTAAAGACTTGTTCCGTAAAGTATGATTCAAAATCCTTGCAGACTTTCATTAACTCTTCATCAGTACTATTTGAATAATCATTATTTTCTATTTCTGTCTTTAATGAATCCGATGTAGTCTTCTCACCATAAATATTCTCGTATTCACTATACATTCCTGATAAACCATCAAGGGAAATGCCCATTTAATTCACCTCTATCTCTTTAGCTGGTTAGCCTGTCCTAACATATCATCTGCAGTTGTGATAGCTTTGGAGTTCATCTCGTAAGCTCTTTGGGCCACGATAAGATTAACCATCTCATCTACTACCTGAACATTCGATGCTTCTAAATATCCTTGTTTGATAATACTCTTCTTGAGGTTCTCATTATCTACTTCAAATACTGGCTCGCCAGAAGCTGCTGTTTGTTTAAATGTACTATTTGATGCCTTCTCAAGTCCAGCAGGGTTAGAAAATTGAACTAGTCCAATTTGATACCCTATAGGCTGTGGATTATTTGTTTCATCTGGATAACATACGTTTCCATCAGCATCAATAGAAATCTTACTGGTATCATACTCAGGATCTAATTCAATAGGCTGTCCCATCGTATCTAGCACTGGTAATCCTTCTGAATTACATAACATTACACCGCCATTATTTCCTAACGACCAGTTAAATGATCCATTTCTAGTGTATAGAAGTTCTCCATTTTCACTCATAACCGTAAAGAATCCTGCTCCATCAATACCAAAATCCGTATCAAGCTCACTAGCTGTCATGGAACCTTGTTTATAGCTGGTTGTTATAGAAGCATTTCTAACACCTAAACCTACTTGTGCACCAACTGGCTTTGTTTCACCATTTGCACTTGTAGTTTTTGACTGTATAGTTTGATATAAAAGTGACTTGAACTGTGCACTTTCCTTTTTGTATCCTATAGTATTTACATTTGATAAATTGTTGGCTATTACGTCAACATTTGTCTGTTGTGACACCATGCCTGAGGCAGCTGTCCATAATGCTCTCATCATAACTTAACTACCTCCTATACTCTTCCAACTTCATTAACGGCTTTTTCTATCATAGAATCTGCTGTTTGTACTGCCTTTTGACTAGATTCATATGCCCTACTGATGGTAATCATCTGCACCATCTCGTTAACTACATTGATGTTTGACGCTTCTAAGTACCCCTGATGAAGAAGTGCTCTAGATTCGATCTCATTTGCACCATCTACCGTTTTGTACATATTCTCGCCATATTTTTTTAAGTAATTGTAATCTTCAAAGTCCACAATTTGCAATCTATCAACCAATTCTCCATCGGCATATATCTCTCCGGTAGTAGTTATTGCAATACTTGTGGCATCTGTTGGAATAGCAATGTCTCCGCCTTCACCTTGAACATAATCGCCGTCCTTTGTGCGAAGCATACCATCCGAATCTATTGTGAATTCACCATCCCTGGTATACATGATAGACTGTTCTCCACCTTTGTTTGTGAATGATATAGAGAAAAATCCATTTCCCTCTATTGCAACATCATAAGTGTTCTCAGTCGCTCTAAAGCTACCTTGTGTATAATCAGTATAATTTTCACCAATCTTTACACCGAGACTCATGTTGCCGATTTTCTGAGTAATATAGCCTGTGGTACGATCATTAACTTTAACAGTAAGCATCTCATTAAATGCTCTTGATGTAGCCCCTTCTCGCTTAAATCCTGTTGTGGATGCATTGGCAAGATTGTTGGTTATTGTATCAAGTCTTTTCTGTTGATTAATCATCCCTGTATAGGCTGTATACAGTCCTCTAACCATTCGGTCTCCTTTCAGGAAATATCCTAACTACTCTCTTTCGCTTAAGAACTCAATAAACTGACCTGTTCCAATAGCGACAGCTGTCATAGGATCTTCCGCTGTCATTGTGTTGATACCAGTCTTGCTCTCAATAAGATCTTCTAATCCCTGGAGAAGGCATCCACCTCCTGTAAGGACAATTCCTCTGTCTGCAATATCTGCGGCAATTTCTGGAGGAGTCTTTTCGAGTACGCTATGAACTGATTCAACTATCTGCGATGTAGTCTCTCTGAGTGCTTCTTCTGTTTCTTCAGATGTAACTGAAATAGTCTTTGGAAGACCAGTTACAAGGTTACGTCCTCTAACTTCCATCGTAGCAACTTCAGGTCTTGGAAAAGCTGCACCAATTCTAATCTTGATTTCTTCTGCTGTTCTCTCACCAATAAGAAGATTGTGCTTCTTTCTCATATATCGAACGATAGCTTCGTCAAAATCATCTCCCGCTATCTTTATAGATGTGCTAACAACTGTTCCACCCAATGAGATAACTGCGACATCAGTAGTACCACCACCTATATCTACAATCATGTTTCCGCATGGTCTTGTAATATCAATACCAGCGCCAATAGCAGCAGCAATTGGTTCTTCAATAATAGCAACCTCTCTAGCTCCTGCTTGATAAGCCGCATCCTCAACTGCCTTCTTTTCTACTTCGGTAACACCACTAGGTACACATACACTAATCCTAGGCCTTTTTAAAGTTCTCTTTCCAATAGCCTTTTGAATAAAGTGCTTTAACATCTTTTCAGTAACAGTATAATCAGAAATCACACCCTGTCTAAGTGGTCTAACTGCCACTATATTACCTGGTGTTCTTCCTATCATAAGCCTTGCTTCCTCGCCGATAGCTTTTATCTTATTAGTATCCCGATCAAAGGCTACTACTGAAGGCTCTTTCAATACTACACCCTTGCCTTTAATATATACAAGAATGCTTGCTGTTCCTAAATCGATGCCTATGTCTGTTGATAACATAAATTTCTCCTTTCAGATCTCTGATATTTATTCAAATGTTTGTACATACATATTTTATAGCGTAATCACTTTTTTGGACGCCATATGAGCAGACTAAGTCCACTTACAGTATTATATACAATAACTTTGAAATATGAAAGACTTT
>JAAYNM010000032.1 GCA_012520815.1 Clostridiales bacterium | reverse complement strand
GATTTAAGATGTGGGAAAAACATAAATTTTTCCCACATTCTATTGTTATGACTTTGTAACTTCGCTTGTTGATACCGCTAGCACTGTTCCAACTACAAAATCCCATCCAACAGCTGCGCCCACAAGAAATGCTGCTTCTACGACTGTTACCGCCGCAACAAGTATAAATACTACAACAGGTATTCCTCCGCCATTAACTGATTGTAATTCAAAATCCGTCATTGGCATAAATTGCGGAGTCTGGTATTCCATTTTATTATCATTCATCTTTTCATCCCCCTTTCATCCTAGATTCCATATATGTAAACCAGCATCAATATATGGCATTTTATCCATTGAACTAACCATGCTATATCCCAAATATGATATGCGTATCAATCATTTCATTATCGTCTTTTTCTAAAACCGAATATGTCGCAGTTTTGGGTAATATTTTATTTTCCTTTATATGTTGATTTATTTCTGCCATTTCCTTTTCAAAAGAAAACTTACTTGTAACAACATGAATATCCAACACTTTCTCGATACAAAACTTATCACACATACAAAATTCCAAAGTTAAAGGAATATTCTTATCAATTGGCACCATTATCTCAAAGTCCAACTCTATAGATTCTCCATTCTTTCTTAGAAAGTGTGTACATGAAATTAATGGACCGCATTTTTTTGCATTATTCCCAATAATTACTCTATTTAATTCATCATACAAAGCACTTAATTTATCTTGCCTAATCCAGTTTCTAAAACGTACCAAATTGAAATATTCAACATTATTTTTTTCTATATAATTAATCATTTCATTAACCACACAATATTTATATACGCTTGCCTTCCTTGTCAAAATTTAGTTTGAGTTTTTGCTCTACAGCAAATATTGAAACAAAAATTGCAATGCAATGAACTACAATCAATGTAATTGAAATAATTTCTATTATTTCCTTATTTATAATATAACTGAATATCATAGCACCCATACTTATAAAGAAAAAAACAACACCACACATATACCATATCTTGCCAAAACAAGCATGTGCGTATTCCCAAGTCTCTTTATTTATCATAGATGTCGATGTCCTATATCCAAAAATACAATTTATTTTTTTGGGTGCTCTTCGTTTAAACATACATCCACACACAAACATCAACACTGGCACAATGAAACTACTTGCAATCATCATCCACATTTTACTACCTCCTTTTATTA
Source organism: Clostridiales bacterium (assembly GCA_012520815.1). Taxonomy (GTDB): domain Bacteria; phylum Bacillota; class Clostridia; order Lachnospirales; family Lachnospiraceae; genus SVEL01. The sequence goes on along the minus strand of JAAYNM010000032.1, from coordinate 881 downwards.
GCAGTGCTACACAACACCATAATTTTTACATTAAAATATGTATTTCTTTCACCTCCAAACAAAAAAAGTTACAACATTTCATTGCAACCGAACTATCATAGAAAAACCGCCTTAGACTTCTAGCTTTGCGCCCATATATTTCTATATGTTTGCCAACATAGAATATAATACGACATTATATCAACTCATCTTTGTTTTTTGTATCCGCAAGACAGGTACATAACAGACACATTACACAAAAATCAATCTTCCACACATGAATTTTCTTGTATTATTTACTAATTTTTCTGTTGACATATTTGATATAATGTCGTATTATATCAACTCATAAATCAAGTAATTCCAAACGTTTTCTTTTTTCCGCAGAAGTTGTCTTCGTATAAATCCAAGTTGTTTCCAAACGACTATGTCCCAGGATATCAGCAAGTTCTGTTATATCTCCTACTTTTTCCATATAATTCTTTGCAAATAAGTGTCTAAAAGAATGCGGGAAAACTGTATCTTCCGGTATCCCCAACTCCTTTGCAATATTCTTTAATCCCTTCCATACTGCCGCTGAGGTTATAACTTTCTCTTCTTTCCTGCCAATAAAGATTATTCCTTTATTTATGCCGGAATTATTACAATACTCCATTAATTCCATACATAAGGATTCTGAAAAGTAAATATATCTATACTTCCCCTTATTCCAAATCTGCGTATATCCATCTGTAATTGCTTGTACAGTCACATATTTTAATTCTCCAACTCGCAATCTGGTGTTAGTATATAACTATGGACACGGAAAGTTGAACATTCTATAATATAACAAAGGAGTGTTCAATCATGGCAAAAAATCAAAAATCCTATACCCCAGAATTTAAGCAGCAAATTGTAGATCT
>JAAYNM010000031.1 GCA_012520815.1 Clostridiales bacterium | reverse complement strand
TTCTAACTTCCATAAGCTTCACCGGTAGAGTTATTTATCAAAGTAAGATTATGTATCATGCTATCTCCTCCGAGAGCGTTGGAGAGCAGCTCATTATTTAAGAGCTTTAGTTTTTTGTCTTTATAACGCTTCATATCGAAAACGTCATTGTCGTTCAAGCGCATGAGTGCATCCGCGCAGTCCGTCAGAGGATGGTCGGAGTTGACACCTTTCACGTAAAGACCATATGTTATACAAGCACTAGTAAAACGCTTTTTAACTATCTCCTTGTTCAATTTTCTAGTATAATCTCTTACTAGCTTTAAGTTTTTTGGAGACTTGGAAACGTCTACATATTTAGTGCTTCTAAGTGCTTTCCAAAATGGGCAATAGTCATCCCTACTTTTGTTAGAGCCTAAGGAACGCTCGACCAATCGGAGCGTTGAATGGGTTAAGTACTCCGTTATTAATGTATGATTATCCAAATAGTCATATATTCTAGAAGCAACTCCATACTTAGAAGCATTATCTTTTAGAGGTATAAGGCAAAATGATTTTGACATGCGTCTTGTCGTTTGGTACTCAACATTAGTAATAAGAGTTAATCGAGGTGTCAACTGATCAGCGAGTGCATGTATATACTCATCACTCTTTTCTAACTCGCCATTAACAATGGCAGCACATTCACTTTTAATATTTTCGTTTGAACCATACTCCAGGTAAAATTCCAAACGTGCAGTATCAACGTATTTCCATTTCTTTTTTACGAAGCACTTCTCATATACGTACATGTCAAAACGAGAAATAAGTCCGTTGAATAGCCATTCTTTAAAGAACCAAGGTTTATAGCCTTTCTCAACTACTTCCTTTGACTTTAAGTATATACGTACAAAACACTTGTCACTTCTTTTTCCCAGGCAAATATAATCATTTTCATATTCATCATTGAGAGTAAACTGGTACTCATAATGTATACGCCTAAAACGAGACACTTGCATTTTAGAGAACTTGTCTATTCTAAAAAATGTTTCGGGGTTTTGAATGTAATTAGAGTGCCAGCAGTAATCAGCTCGGTTCTCCTTAACTTCCATGATGTCTAAATGAAACGATTCGAGAAATGCAGTAAGCACTCGATACGAGTACTCAAAGGCTTTGGTCACTCCCATCTGCCAAAGTATATATGAACGTAGCTGCACTATTATTTCAGAGGTTACACTCTCCCCACTTTCATTGTTGGGTACAGATGAAGCTATAAAAATATCGAACATCTCGGGACATTCTATACAGAAGTTATAAAAGCCGCCAAAATGAAAGGGTAATATGTTTAACTGTACATCCTCACAGCCTTTGACTACCAAAGGGCAGAATTGACCAACTTCGAGGGTGTTATTTTTTATGAAATCTCGAAGTGCATGGACATTTTTATCATCAGATGAAGAGCTGAAGTCTTGCATCAGCTTAACCGAGTAATAAAAAGTATCTATGTTATGTAAGAATTTCTTCTCTTTTTTATCGAACCAGAAGTCATGATCGAGCTGCTCCTGGAACATCAAACAATCTTTTCTTTTATCTATCATATACATGCCTCCAAACATTAATATTAAAATTATATTTATATTTTAGAAAACATAGGGACCCCGCGCTACAAACGCGCACCCCATATTTTCTAAAATATTTTATATGAATTATAAAACTCAATGTATCGTTTTCTAGCACCGAAATATTCAACGCCTAACTTACCATCCTTTTTAGTTCGCATTGGGTACCAATATTTAATGGCTACAAATGCAGAACCACCAAAAAGCAAGCCCATTATTTTTCCATATAGTTTATAATTGTTCATTTTTCTATGCACATACTCATTTTCTATAAGCGAACGAATTTGACGGTCAACAAGGCGGTCAAATTGAGAAACAAGAATAACATTATAGCCGAATTTTCTATGCTGCGTAAAAAAACGAACCCATTCACTTCTACCATAACTATTCCAGGAACGACTATTAAACATCAGTTGACATTCATCAATAACAAGTAAAGCTTGACCTTCTATTATTTGATTCTTTTTATTCCTTTTAAAAAAGGCTCTTGAATAATTCATTAAGAAGATAGGATCTAAATTTATGTTCTCAATTTGAATACAAGTACCACGCATATAGTCTTTTTTTAATTTTTTCTTTTTGTCAAAAACTTTGAAAATATCGGTATTAATGGCAAAATTACAAACAACACAACCACCATTTCTAATTTTCCAATAGATTTTTTCAGCAACATGAAGCGATTTACCACTCCCAGGAGTACCAGAATAGAAATCTATCATATTATTCCACCGCCTTAATCCAGCGAAGAACGACTTGCCACAAATAATAGATACCAACAGCCGCCAACCATGTTTCACCGATTACTATGAAAGTTGAAAAAGGAACAAGCCAATTTAGAAAAGATAACCATTCAGCTTTTTCCATAGCATCTATAAAAAAAGTGAAAGGAGAAGATGGAAGAAAAAAAAGTATTGCTCCAAGGTTTTTATTAACAAAGTTCATAATCGTTTCTATCATATTATCACCTAGCCTTTAATAAGATTACGAGTTTTCATTATCAAGAAAACTAAAAAACCAAATGTTTCAAGTAGCCTGCATGCAGCAGCTACACCATCAAATTTAGAGAAATCAAGAACAATTTCTTCATCAATCCCAATTCTTTCAACCTTAAAAGGAAATATCCATTTAGGCGGTGCTGGTGTTGCAACTAAATATTCGACAGCATGAATTAAATCAAATGGAATACAAAAAGGAAATTTATCAGATAAACCATCCGATACCATATCATCTAATGAATGATCAGGAATAACTGGAGCAGCTTCTGAATCTGGAAAAGGGTTTGTATTAAAATTATAATTCTCATCTAGATTCAAATCATTATTAACATTATTTTGAGTATTGTTAACAGCAGCTTGTTTAGTTCTTTCTGGGATAGTAGGTTTGAGTTCTGGATTGTCGGTAGGCTCTATAATTTCTAAAGTATTTATTTCATCTAAAATATTTGTAGCTGAATCATTATTAAAAAGTAATTTATCATTATCATTCCAATTAACTGAAGAATCTGATGCAGGAGGAGGAGCAGTATAAGAATCTCCAACATTTATTCCAGCAGGCTTATTAATATTTCCTGAATTATTTTTAAAAGGATTTGCAGGATAAACTAAAATACCATTTTCATCAAAAATATCCATGTTCCAATAAAACAAAGTTTGTTTATTATTAATTGTAAATTCTAAATGCTCACCTTGTCTATTACCATTCAAAGAATAACCTTTGTAATCCCTATAAATATAAACGGAATGTTGACCACTTGATGAACCATGTAAACCATAAGTATCTGTAACATTAGAACCAACCCAAACATCACCATTAAAAAAAGATAACCTTGGTGCATCACTAGGTCCATATATTATATAATTTTCCATATCAGATAAATGATCGAAATCAGGCAAACCAAGAGTATTATTTTTATTTTCAACATCTTCACTTGATGCATTAGTTCTTAAAATTTCTTGTATTCTGTTCATAAAATGACCGGAAACAGCTATTGAAGCGTATTTGTTACCTAAAGGGTCAAATTTATTATTCTTACCACCATTATAAATTCGTAACTGACTTCTTAAATCGTTCTTTTCAGAAAAATCTTGAAGTGCAGAAGTTCCATCAGTTCCAAAAACTGCAGCAATACATATTTGTTGAAATTCAGTAGGATTAGAAGCGTCATAATTTGCTAAATAATTAGCTTTAATAAAATCCCTCATCTCTTGTTCCTGCTGGGCAACTATTTCAGCCTGCATTGCTTCATCAACTTCTAAATAAGAATCATCTGTTGCAACCTCATAAACACCAGATACAATCAAACCAGTACATAGCAAACTGAAAAGAGTACTACCACCAACAACAACACCAGTAGTTATAGCTACAGCTTTAACTTCGTATTTTTTTGAAGCAGCAGAAGTAAATACAATAATTATTACTAAAAAAATACATAAAAAACGTTTTATTATATGTTTTGACATTACATTTTATCTCCTTTCTTTACAAAAAAAGGCAGTCGCTAGACTGCCTTGATAGGGTATATTAGTTGTTAGAAATGTTTTTAAAGAACTTCATACCCTTTTTCACAGCAAAAGTTGCAGTAAACACTGTTAAGCCGATAGGCAAAATAGCAATAACCATAGATACAAAATCTGTTACCGCTGTATTAAGTCCGGTAGATAATGCTTCGGTTAACGTTGCTGTTGTGTCTCCATCTGCAGCTAATGCAGGAACAGCCATAGCGACTGTAGAAACTGCTGTGCATAGAGCTAACTTTTTAGCTTTGCCTTTGTTAATTAATCTTTTCAACTTTCTCATAGAAAAACCTCCTAAAATCTATTAATAAGCGAAATGCTTATTTACTAATATCTCTAAAAATATGTACTACTTTTTTTAATACGTAGGTAGTTACATCCAACACCAACCAAAAAGTTACACAAATTGGAATAAGTAACAAATATTCATCCAGCATCATAATTTAATTACCACCGCCAATTTCTTTTCGATAAAATATGAAATTATCATAATTAACAAAATGTTAGTTATCTGAACTTCTTCCATAAAATCACCTAGATGATAAACTCATCAACCTTTAAAACTTGTTGTCCGTTAGAAACACGCATAATATATTTAGCTGTTGCCTTAAGAGGAACTCCTCCAGCTTGTTTGATTTTTGAAATAAAATCTTCTGGCATTGATGCTTTGAGAGGCTTATACCCAAATGAAGTATCACTGTTAAACTTAGGCTTAGTTAAGTCCTGTGTAGAAACATAAAAGCAAGAACAACCTGTTTTTAGTTCACCAGTTTTTTCATCTGTAAATCTCCATGCGTCTGCGCTTAAAATAATTACTTTTTCTTCCATATTATTATTCCTTTCCGGCTATCATCATCAGGGTAAATGCGCCACCATTACCGACACTCCGAGGAGATGGAGTGTTTCGACTTTTTTTTATTTGGAGATAAAAAAGGAATATGATATAATAATAAATTAAGTACTGTACGGAGTACTTTTATAAATTCACATCTTGATTATATATCGCATATGCGATAATGTCAACAATAATTATCGCATTTTTGAAGAAAGGAGTAAAAT
>JAAYNM010000030.1 GCA_012520815.1 Clostridiales bacterium | reverse complement strand
TGGTGTATGGATATTAAATTGGTTGTCAATAACTCAATTTTACCATAAATCAGTGAGGAGTTGTTGTTTTTTTATAAAAGAAATATCCCGTATATATGCGGGTTGTGGCGTTTCGCAAACGCCTAATAATTTCTAATGATGAAAGGAGAAAATCATGGCTGAGATATCAGGACTTAGTGGAACGGCACTTGATTTTTATAATAAAGCTATTGGATCGGCTATGCGTTCATCAACTAGCAATATTTCTGGTTCGGATGAATATACAGATTCATTTTCACAAATCTTATCTTCTGCAATGAAATTAGTTGGAGAGACAGATTCATTGGCTGCTAGTGCAGAAGCAGCAGAAATAAATTTTTCTCTTGGTAACAGCGACAGTACTCATGAGATGACTGTGGCTCAACAAAAGGCGTATGTTTCATTGCAGTATACAGTAGCAGTTAAAAATGCTCTGTTAAATGCATATCAAGAAATTATGAATATACAGATCTAGAGGTAGCAAGAAATGGACGCAAGGGTTAAAGAAGTACAAAAAAGAATAGTTGACTTCTGGAACAAATACGATAAAAAACAAAAGACTTTAATTATTAGTGTGTCAGTAACGATAGTTCTGGCACTTGTTATATTGGCATTTGTTCTTACTCGTACTACGTATGAAGAATTGATTACTGCTGAAGATACTATTTCTGCAGCCGATGTTACAGATGCTCTTAACGCGAATGCAATTCCATATGAAACAAGTAATAACGGACTTACCATTTTAGTTCCAAGTAATCAAGTGGTCACAGCTTCATACTTGATAGCCCAAGAAGGTCTGACTGCTACAGGATATACATTTGATTCATATATAGAAAATATGGGATTTTCAACCACTTCTGAGGATAGAGAAAGATTATATCAGAAGTATTTAGAAGATAAAATAAAAGCTACACTAGAATCATTTGATTATGTAAGAAGTGCATATGTTCAGATGACAGTTCCTTCAACAAAATTATCAGTACTTAATGATAAAGAAGAGACAAGTGTGGCAGTTAAGTTGACCCTTAGTAAAAATGCGGATGCTACAGCATACAGTTCTTTGGCAAAATACTTAGCTACGGCTGTAGGTAATGAAACAACAGGAAATATTACTATTATTGATTCTTCAGGGAATACACTCTTTGAAGGACAAGAAACTTCCGATGGAAAAGGTGCTCTTAGTACCGTGCAACAGAATCAGATTTATGACAGATTTTACGATGAAATGGTAAATAAGGTTTCAAAAGCACTTGCCACTACTCAGATGTACAATACCATTACAGTTTCACCAAACATAAATGTTGACTTTAGTACAACAGATAGTGTAGATACTCACTATTATAATGATGACGATGTGTTATTCAGTGATTATAATTATGAGGCGACAGGTGGTAGTTCATCAGGAGGAATTCCAGGAACAGATTCCAATGATGATGATACGACCTATTATATCCAAACAGGTGATGACACAAATAATAGTGTAACATTAAGTAAAAATGAATATGCAGTTAGTTCAAAAGTAACTCATATTCAGGGTCAGCAAGGTGTTATTAATTACGACAAATCCTCAATGGGAGTTGTGGTTAATAAATACATTATTTACAATGAGGATACACTTGATGCAGCAGGTGAATTAAAAGATGTTTCATGGGAAGAATATATTGCTTCTCACTCAGATATAGTACCACTTGAGGTGCCAGATGGAATTATCCAGATGATTTCAGATATTACAGGTATCCCAGAAGTTGATATCTCTTTTTCGGCATATCAGGTTCCTTTATTTGAGGCTTCAGAGGGCAACGGAGATGTTATTTCAAATGTTCTTCCAATAATATTAGCCCTTGTTATATTAGCTTTATTAGGATTTATCGTTTGGAGAAGCTTGAAACCAGTATCTGTAAATGAATTAGAACCAGAGTTATCAGTAGAGGAATTGTTAACAGCTACAAAGGAAAACCAGATATCTGTTGAAGATATTGGCCTTGAGGAGAAGTCTGAAACAAGAAAGGCTATTGAAAAATTTGTTGATGAAAATCCTGAGGCGGTTGCATTGTTACTTAGAAACTGGCTCAACGATGATTGGGATTAGCCAAGGAGGCAGCATATGTCATATTCAAAAAATATGCAAACTAACGAAGACTTATCGGGAACAACCAAAGCAGCAGTTTTGCTTATTACATTAGGTCCTGAAAAGTCCGCTAAGGTTTTTAAACATTTGAAAGAAGAAGAAATTGAGCAGCTAACTTTAGAAATAGCTAATACAAGAAGTGTATCACCACAGACAAAAGAAGATGTTATGGAAGAATTCTATCAAGTATGTCTTGCACAGAAGTATATTGCTGAAGGTGGTATTGGGTATGCTAAAGAACTTCTTGAGAAGGCACTTGGATCAGATAAAGCACAGGAGGTTATATCAAAACTTACTGCGTCCCTACAGGTGCGTCCATTTGAGTTTATTAGAAAAACGGATCCGTCTCAGTTATTAAACTTTATACAAGATGAGCATCCCCAGACTATAGCACTTATTCTTTCGTACTTACCATCAAGTCAAGCTTCTGTGATTGTATCTGCATTGCCTTTGGAAAAACAAGCAGATGTTGCAAAACGTATTGCAAAGATGGATAGAACATCACCTGATGTTATTAAAGAAGTTGAAAGAATACTTGAAAGAAAATTATCATCACTTGTTAATCAGGACTACACTATTGTTGGTGGTGTAGATGCCATTGTAGATATTTTAAATGCGGTTGACCGTGGTACAGAAAAACATATCATGGAAAATCTTGAAATTGAAGAGCCAGAACTTGCTGATGAAATCAGACGTAAGATGTTTGTATTTGAAGATATTCTTGCACTTGATGATAAAACTATTCAAAGAGTTTTACGTGATGTTGATAATAATGATTTAGGTATTGCCCTTAAAGGTTCAAATGAAGAAGTTCAGAATGTTATATTCAATAATATTTCAAAGCGTCTTGCTGCTATGATTAGAGAAGATATGGACTTCATGGGACCTGTACGTATGAAAGATGTTGAGGAGGCTCAGCAGAAGATTGTTAATATTATTCGTAAGTTAGAGGATACTGGAGAAATTATTATCGCCCGTGGTGGAGGTGACGAGATAGTTGTCTAATTTATTTAAATACTCTAATGTAGTATGTGACAACAACGAAAAAAAGGTTGTTGATAGCAATGATATTATTTCTGAAAAGATTGTAAAGATAAAAGATGAACTAGAAAAGAAGCAAAATAAAAATTATTCAAATGATGGATTCACCCTGGGGCTTAGTGTCAAACATGTGGAAGAATTGCTTGAGGATGATGAAGAATATGAAAATATCGAAGAAGATGTCGAAGTAGATGTGGCTGCCAAAATGGATAAAATTCAATCCCAAGCGGATCAAATATTAGAAGAGGCAAGGGTAAGAGCGAATCAAATTATCTCAGAAGCGAAGTCCAAAGCAGATTTTTATATTGACGAAGGAAGGAAACAAGCCCAAAAAATCGCAGATGATGCAAGAAAGTCCGGAAAAGCAGAGGGATATAACGAAGGAAAGAATCAAGGAATTGCAGAAATTGAATCCTTAAAGGAAGAATTGGAGCAAAACCGAATAAAGCTGGAGAAGGATTATAAGAAGAGAATTAAAAAGATGGAACCTGAATTGGTGGACACTTTGTTAAAGATTTTTGCAGAGGTTACCCATGTTTTGTCAGTTGATAAAAGAGAGCTTATTATTTCTTTGGTTAATAGCGTTATGAGTGGTACCGACGTTAGTAAAAATTATATAATTAAAGTTTGTAGAGATGATGCACAGTTTTTAAGAGACAATAAGGAAAGAATTCAAGGTGCAGTTGGTAGAAATATTAACATAGAAATTGTTGAAGATTTAACAATGAAGAGGAATCAGTGTCTGATAGATACAGATTTAGGTATCTTTGATTGCAGTTTAGATATACAGCTAGAAAATCTCATTAGTGACATTAGAATTTTAGCTTGTTCACATGCAGATTATTCCCAGTAGAAAATAGGAGTAGAGATGTCAACTATTGATACAGAAAAATACTATAGTTTACTTGAAAGAAGTTTTACAAAAAAATTGGGTAAAGTTTCTAAGATTGTTGGACTTACTATTGAGTCTATTGGACCGGATGCCAACCTTAATGATGTTTGTGTTATTATTTCAAAGGATGATCCAAATCAAAAAGTCCGAGCAGAAGTAGTAGGATTTAAGGATAAAAAAATATTGCTAATACCCTTTGAGAGTGTAGATGGCATTGGGCCGGGGTGTATTGTGGAAAATACGAGCAGTGTTTTGAAGATATCTGTTAGCCAAGATATTTTAGGGAAAACTGTAGACGGATTGGGAAAACCTATAGATGGCAGCGAAATAGAAGGTGGACAATTATATTCTGTGGAGGCAGCACCGCCAGATCCAATGAGCAGAGAGATTATCAATGAAATTTTACCATTGGGTGTCAAGGCTGTAGATGGATTGATTACGGTAGGAAAAGGACAGAGAATAGGAATATTTGCAGGTAGTGGTGTTGGTAAAAGCACCTTACTTGGAATGTTTGCTAGAAATACCAAAGCGGATGTTAATGTTATTGCACTTATTGGCGAAAGAGGAAGAGAAGTTCGCGAATTCATCGAAAGAGATTTGGGTGAAGAGGGAATGAAGAGAAGTGTGGTAGTTGTAGCAACGTCGGATAAACCTGCACTTATTAGAAATAAAGCAGCAAAGACTGCAACCGCTATAGCAGAATATTTTAGGGATCAGGGAAAAGATGTGCTACTTATGATGGATTCCTTAACACGTTTTTCTATGGCACAAAGAGAGATTGGTTTGGCATCAGGCGAACCTCCGGTTACAAGGGGTTATCCGCCAAGTGTTTACAGTGAAATGCCTAAACTACTTGAGAGAGCAGGAACCTCGGATAAGGGTTCGATAACTGGTCTCTACACTGTACTAGTAGATGGTGACGATTTTAATGAACCAATTACGGATACAGCTAGAAGTATTTTAGATGGACATATAATGTTATCAAGAAAACTAGGACACAAGAATCATTACCCTGCAATTGATATACTGCAAAGTATTTCTAGAGTAATGAGCCAAATTGTAACAAAGGATCATAAAAGATTAGCTGGGGAACTGAAAAATGTTCTGGCAAGTTACAATGAAGCTGAAGATTTGATAAACATTGGTGCATATAAGAGTGGTTCTAATAAAAACATTGATTACGCAATTTCTAAAATTGATGCAGTTAATGAATTTCTTGTCCAAAATACAGATGAAAAATTTCTGTTTGAGGAGGAATTGAAACTCTTAGGTGAAATTTTTTCAGAATAATTTCCGTGAGTAATTGCTTGTTGACATTTTACAATGTAAAATTTATTATTAGAAACTGAGGTTATATTATGGCGAAATTTCAATATCGTATGCAAAATATATTGGAAATTAAAGAGAAACTTGAAACTCAGGCTAAAACAGATTTTGCAACTGCGTCACATAAGCTGAGAACCGAAGAGGAAAAACTAGAAGAAATTTATAATGATATAGATAAATACAAAGAAAGCATTAGGCAAATAAATTCTAGTAGATTAGATTTGTTACAATTAAAAGCTTGTAACAATGCAATCAAAATTAAGAGGTTTGATGCTAAGAACCAAAAGACAAATATTAAATTAGCCCAAAAAGATTTAGATATAGCTAGGGTTAAACTTAATAAAGTTATGGCAGAGAGAAAAACTCACGAGATATTGAAAGAAAAGGCATTTGATGAGTTCAAGAAAGAACAAGAAAATAACGAACATAAAGAAGTTGATGAGTTGATAAGCTTTCAGTATAGCAAATTAGACTAGTAGGTGATAGGATGGCAAAAAACACTAGAGATTATGATGATATAGATTTAAATGAAAATATTGAAGATGAAGGAAAGAAATCTGGTAAGTTTACAACTATCCTTATTGGATTGGCATTTCTTATAATTTGGTTAGTTATTTTTGCTGTGTTAGTTAAACTTGATGTTGGTGGTTTTGGAAGCACAGTTATGAGACCTGTATTTAAGGATGTTCCTATAATCAAAGAGATTTTGCCTGAGGATACAACTGAAGGTAGTAGCGAATACCCGTACAAAAGTTTAGCAGATGCTATATCGTACATAAAGGAATTGGAAATACAATTAGCAGATGCTAACAACCAGAGCAAAACAGACAGCGAAACAATTGCTGAACTTCGAGCTGAGGTGGACAGACTTAGAGTTTTTGAAGCAAGTCAGGAAGAATTTGAACGTTTAAAAGAACAATTCTACGATGAGGTTGTTTTTGGAGATGAAGCATTGCCATATGATAACTATAAAATGTATTATGAAGCAATCAATCCTGATTATGCAGAGATATTATACAAACAGGTTCTAGAAAAATACATGTTTGATAAAAATTATCAAGAGTTGGCTTTGGCGTATAGCACAATGAAGCCAAAGAAGGCAGCGGCGGCTCTGTATGAAATGACAGGAAATCTAGATACAGTTGTTTTGATTTTGGAAAATATGGATACAGATTCAAGGGCGGCCATATTAGATGCCCTTAGTGATATTGATGCTGTGTTCTGTGGTAAACTCACAGTTATGTTAGCGCCATAAGGAATTCAAATTAAGACAAGGCAACATCCAAAGTGAAAGGCAAAAAAGCTTATCACTTTGGATTTTTATTGTAAATATACTAAGTTTATTTAGGTAAATAGCCGATAAATATCCTATGAGAGACTAGTATAATCTCTACAAAATAGAAAAGGAGGTGCAAAAGGTGGTAAGTGCTAATATTAAAACTGGCGGATATGTCTATTCTGCATTGACAAAAGAGCCAGGAAGTAGAACAAACAAAGCATCAGATGACTTTGGAGAAATTTTTTCAATGAACAGTGATACATCCTCGAAAAAATATTTACACGTTAATGAAAGTAATTCATTAAGCAGGTCGGATAGAATAAATAATACATCAAGTAATAACGATACTACTGAACCAGGAACTGTAAATGATAAAGTGGATGAAGACAGTGTTGGAGAGAAGCTTGACAAGTTGATTTCAAAAATCAAAAATGACTTGAAGAAAAATCAAAAGGTTAACAATAATCAAGAAAGCGATATGATCATGGCTCCAGTCATTGTAAACATTGAGTTACCAAGAGGTCAAGAGATTCAAATTCTAGATAAAGTTTCAGAAAAATTAGGCATTTCAATGAATGAACTAAGTGGAATTATGGATGAGATGAGTTTGACAGCAGAGGACTTGTTAGATCAAAAAAAGCTTATAGAACTTGCTATGAATGTTATGGGATTAGATAGTACAACAGAACTTCTAACGGATACCGAAGCATCAGATATTGTAAAAGACCTGTTAATGGAGATGAAATCTATACAAGATTCTATTACAGCTCAAGGTGGAGCACAATTAGTAAATCCTAATGTTGAGGTTGAAGTTGTTGAAGAAAATCTGAATGATGACACAGAAGAATCTACTAGAACGACGGTAAAAGATACAGAATCAAATATCGAAATAACAGGCGAAGAGATATCAACAAAGATTTCAGAGATTTCGAAATCAGATAAAGGTTCAGATAAGTCAGATGCAAAAAATCATCAGTTTAATGAAAATCAGTTTTTTGACACTACGGGAACTATGACAGATAAACTTGCACAGGCTATTACTGAAGCAGCTGGAGAGACAAGTCAAGCACAGATTATTTCACAGATTGTTGAACAAATAAAAGTCCAAGCAAAACCTGATGTAACCAGTATGGAAATGCAATTATATCCAGAGCATCTTGGAAAAGTAACAATTCAAGTGGCTTCAAAAGATGGCGCAATTACAGCCCAAATAGCCGCAGAGACAGAAAGTGCTAAAGTAGCAATTGAACAGCAACTAACATTACTGAAGGATAGCTTAAATAATCAAGGAATTAAAATTCAAGCTATAGAAGTGACAATAGCTAGTCATGGGTTTGAGCAAAATCTTGATAATGGCGGTAGCAAAAATGAAGAGCAATCCAGTAGGCACGGCAGAGTTAGAAAAGGTCTTTTGGATGAATTAAGCGGAGAAATTGATTTTAATGATATTTCAGAAGAACAAGTGATGGAAACAAAAGGAAATACAGTAAGTTACAGCGCATAGTGACAATCAATGATTGTCAGATTATAGCATGAAAATAATAAAAATGGAGGCGATTAAATGCCAGTAGCAAACGTTGTGGATGGAAAAGTAGTAACAGGAAAAACAGAAACATATCAAAAAGAAGATACAAAGGGAACAACAAGTCTTGGTAAAGATGCATTTCTACAACTTTTAGTAACACAGCTTCAGTATCAGGATCCATTATCACCACAGTCCAATGAAGATTTTGTAAGTCAGTTGGCTCAATTCTCAACATTAGAGGAGATGCAGTCGATGACAAGTTCACTAACCAATTCATCAGCATTAACCCTAGTTGGAAAGAATGTAATCATTGAAGTTGGTAAATCAGACGGACTTTCTAATACATCATTAATTGGCGGGTATGTTGATTATGTTCAAATGATTGAGGGTAAGGCATATTTATCAATCAATGACACTCTTTATAAGTTTGAAGATTTAGACTCGGTAGTAGATGAATACTATTTACAAAAAAAGTTTGGCGAAAAGACAGATGATGCAGCAAATGCAACTGATGGTAAAACCGAGGAACCAGGGGACAGCACTGATGCAGCAGATGGTACAGGAGCCAGTGGTGCAACAATATAAGTCCAGGAGCCTATTCATGGAGGAATGATATATGGATATTAACAATAAATTCTCCCAGATTTCAATTAATCAAATTGCTAACCAGTACTTAAGTAAAAAAGGAAATGTGTCGATAAATAATTCAGACGCAAGTATAAGATTTGAAGATATTTTAAATCAGAAAAAAATTCAAAATATTCCCAATACAGAAGGATTGAAATTTTCCAAACATGCAACATCAAGGTTGGAAGATAGAAATATTAATCTGACACGGGAACAATTCGAAAGATTGGAAAATGGAACGAAAAAAGCTGAGGAAAAAGGTATTAATGAATCCCTAATGATTATGGATAATATGGCATTTATTGTAAATGTTAAAAATAATACAGTTGTCACAGCGATGGATCAAGAATCAAGCAAGGAAAATGTTTTTACAAATATCGATGGAGCCGTTATTGTTTAGCTGGACCTTTAAGGAAGCTACAGTCTCTGAATGACAGATGAGACTATTAACGGACCGCAAGGAGGTCATTAATTATGATGAGATCATTATATTCTGGTGTGGCGGGTTTAAAAGTTCACCAGACAAAGATGGACGTAATTGGTAATAATATTGCCAACGTCAACACAGTAGGTTTTAAGTCACAAAGGGTTTCTTTTAGTGAATTATTTTATCAGACAACACAGTCAGCTTCTGGACCAAATGCAGCAACAAGTACTGGTGGACAAAATGCTAAGCAGATTGGTCTTGGTACTTCGGTTGCACAGATTTCTACCAATATTACTGGAGAAGGTGGTTCACAGTCTACAGGAAATGCACTCGATTTAAAGATTAACGGAGATTCATTCTTTGTTGTTCAATCAGGCGGAGCTAAGTATTACACGAAGGCTGGTAACTTCACTACAGACGCATTTGGAAATCTTGTTACAGGTTCAGGCGGATATGTAATGGGATATACAGCAGCAAGAGATCCAGAAACAGGAGATTTTGTTCTTCAAAAAGATGAGCTTAGACCAATTGCTCTATATAATACAGAGTACATGACAACTGCTCCAGCACAGACTACAGAAGCAACGCTTACTGGAAATATCAACTCAGAGGATTCCAGATTTACAGCAAATGATGTTGGTTTTGCAACGAGTGATTTAACAGTTTATGATAGTTTGGGAAATAAATATACAGTTCAAATGAGAGTAGCACAGGATTCGGATAGTACAACCGGCTACAAGATGTATCCGGCTAAGATATTCAAGGGCAATGAAGAAGTTACCGATATGTCTGTACAATTCACAGGAGGCAGTACGGAGACAATAACTGCAGCGGATGGTACTGAATATACAGGAATTGCATTGGAGTTCGATCCAGGTACAGGAAAATTAACAGATGCTTCAGCAAAGAACATTAGCATTGTAATTAATGGAGCGGATGGAAACGTTTCACCAGCATTTTCAAATCCGATTAATTTAGACTTTTCTTCTTTAACCACATATGGATCTGATACAAAACTTGGGGCAAATGCAGGAAGCTCTGCAAATATGGGTGCTGGTAAAGGTGTAGGAAATATGATTAGCATTGGTATACAGACTGATGGTAAGATTACAGCCTCATACAGCAATGGAGATACAGCAGTTATAGGTCAGATAGCTGTAGCACAGTTTGCAAATGCAGCAGGTCTTGAAAAGGCAGGCGATAATTTATTTGCATCGACACTTAACTCTGGAGAAGCTGATGTAATGGACATTACGGCAGCAGGACAGACAATGTCAAGTGGTGTAGTAGAAATGTCAAATGTTGATTTAGCAACAGAATTCACAGATATGATTGTTACTCAAAGAGGTTACCAAGCGAACTCAAGAGTAATTACTACTTCAGATACAATGATAGAAGAATTGTTAAGTCTCAAGAGATAATATAGTTACATAATAGGCCCTGCGGATAGCCCATAGGGCCTTATTTTTTCTTGAATATCGAATATTATTTTTCGAAAGTTTTTGTTTTTTTTACGATATTTTGATTGGTTTATGCGGTGAAATGTGATAGAATATTATAGAATTAGTGTATTTCAGAGTTATTACGTCTTCGGATGGAAATCGATTATGTTTATTAACTTATATTACTAAAAATATGTGGGGCAGGTGAGACAAATGGATTTAGCTACAATAATAGGTATAGTCGGTGGCATTGTACTGATTTTTATTGGAATTGTCACAGGTGATGCTGGATTTGCAGCTCTTGTAAATTTTGCTGATCCCATATCGGTTGTTATTACCATTGGTGGTACGATGACTGGATTGCTGACATCAAACACTATAGCAGATTATATCAATGGACTAAAGGGATTCACATTATCCCTTAAAGTACCTAAGGTTAACGAAGGTGAGACTATCAAGAAGATAATTGACTTATCTAATGTTGCTCGTAAGGAGGGACTCCTTGCACTTGAAGAAGCAGCATCAGATTTAGAAGATAAGTTTATGAAAAAAGGCGTTTTATTAATAGTTGATGGTACTGATCCAGACTTGGTACGAGCTATTCTTGAAACAGAGCTTTCGTGTATCGAAAGCAGACATAAAAAAGTTGTAAGATTCTGGACAGACATGGCGGCTATGGGCCCTGCATGGGGAATGATTGGTACCCTCATTGGATTGGTTAACATGCTTAAGAACCTTGAAGATGCATCTTCTATTGGACCTAATATGTCGGTTGCCCTTCTTACGACATTGTATGGTTCTATGATGGCCAACTGGATAGCTACTCCTGTAGCAGCAAAACTATCTGTAAACAATGATACAGAGTTGATGTTGAAGGAAGTTATGATAGAAGGACTCTTATCTATTCAAGCAGGTGAGAATCCAAGAGTAATTGAAGAAAAACTCAAATCATTCTTATCACCAAAACAAAGAGATGTTTTAGGTGAGACAGGTGAAGGCGGTGAATAACATTGGCTAAAAAACAGAAGCAGCCGGAAGGCGGCGGGGGGTCACCAGCGTGGATGGCTACGTTTAGTGATCTTATGAATTTGCTTCTTTGCTTCTTTGTATTACTTTTCTCAATGTCTTCTGTTGATGCAGAGAAGTTTGAAGAGGTGGTCGCTTCTTTACAGGCAAGTTTTAGTATATTCGATGGAGGTGCCACATCTCTTACAGAGGGTGAGCTTATCTCAAGTGGTATTAGTCAACTAAATGAACTGAATGATTATTACAACAATATGGGAATGAACCAAGATGAATCAACTGAGTTTAACAGTGAGGCACTTGATGAATTCAAAGGATATATGGAACAGATAATGATAGAACAATCTGAGGAACTACAGGAAGCATTAGAAGGACAGTTAGAGAGTACAGGTCTTATGTCAGATGGAGATATCGAAATTGAGATTAATGCTCAATACGTTACTATGACATTAAATGGAGCTTTGTTATTTGATCCAGGAAGTGGAGAAATTAAATCCGAAGCTTCAGAGTTTATGGATAAACTTGGCGAGGTGCTAAAAGCATATGACAGTTACCAGATTCAAATTGTAGGACATACAGATACGGTGCCAATGGCGGCTAGCAATAAGTTTTCAGATAATATGGAACTTTCGCAGGGTCGTGCTTATTCAGTCTTTAAGTATCTGATTGATAACAAGAAGATGGATGCTGATTCAATGGAATGTATAGGTCGTGGCGAATATGAACCTATTGCTTCAAATGACACAGCAGAAGGCAGAGCGCAAAACAGAAGAGCAGAGATTAGAATATATAATGAAATCAATTCCCAGCAGTAAATGTTGGTATTGGAGGACAAGATGAAAAAAGGTTTAATAAATATTGTATTATTAGTACTTGCAGTGGCTAATCTTATATTATCGGCAATTATTGTTTTTGCAGTAGTTCCTGCGATGAACAGTCACACAGAATTAGTTTCAAAAGTTGCAAGTGCCATTGACTTAGAAAAAGGAGGACACGATCAGATATCGGATGGACTTAGTATCGACAGTATTGCGACATTTACATTTACAGACAAGATACTAGTAAGTTTGAAAGATAGTGGGGATGGAAAAAGTCATTACGCATCATTTAAATTAACACTTACTATGAATAAGAAAGATGATGATTATTCTAAATACAAAGACACATTGGCTAACAATGAAGAACTGATGAAATCAGAGATTAACAAAGTTATTTCACAGTATACAAAATATGAAGTAGAAAATAATCAAGAAGCTATAGCTGAAGAGATTGTATTGAAACTCAGAAAGTTATTTAATGATACAGAGTTTATTTACAGTGCAGGCTTTAGTGATTTAGTAACACAGTAAAACCCTAAAATCTTTCGCCAAGGAGGTGACAATCGTGGGCGAGGTATTATCGCAAAATGAGATAGATAATCTGCTAAAAGCACTTAGTACAGGTGAACTTGATGCAGATGATTATAAGGACTCAGATGAAAAACAGGTTAAGTTGTACGATTTTGCCAGACCTTCGAAGTTCTCTAAGGAACATTTAAGAACGCTAGAAATCATCTTTGAGCATTATGGAAGATTACTTTATACCAATCTTCCAGCATATTTAAGAAAGAATATTCAAGTTGAGGTTATCAATTCAGAGGCCGTTGCTTATTCAGAGTTTTCCAATGCATTATCTAATCCAGTGTTGCTTGGAATTATAGATTTTGCACCTCTAAAAGGAAATGTTGTTATAGAACTTGCCACGAACCTAGGATATGCAGTTATTGATAGGATGCTTGGCGGTGATGGTGCGACATTAGATAAACGGCGAGAGTTTTCCGAAATAGAAATTAGCATAATAGAAAGAATGATGACGATTTGTGTTGAATTGCTACGAGAACCGTGGCAAAATGTTGTAGGTATAAGACCACGACTAACTAGAATTGAAACAAATCCACAGTTCGCACAGATTATATCTCCACAAGAGATGATTGCTATTGTTACATTAAGCCTTAAAATAGGCGATGTAGAAGGACTTATGAATATCTGTCTTCCTTATATGTGTTTAGAGGAAGTTATGGATAAATTAAATACTAAATATTGGTTCTCAACAATGAAAGAAAGAGATGAGAACACATATGAAGATGCTATTGAATCATTAATTTCAAAGGCTGAAATACCGCTAAGAGCTGTTTTGGGCAGAAGCAATATCTCAGTCAACGATTTTGTCAATTTGCAAAAAGGTGATATAATTAAACTGGATGCACAAGTTGGACAAGAACTAGAAGTTTATGTAGGAAATATTAGAAAATTCACGGCTTTGCCGGGATCTTCAAGCGACAACTACGCAGTACGAATTACATCTGTGATTAGGGAGGAAGAATAGATGGATGGAATGCTATCTCAAGAAGAAATCAATGCATTGCTAAGTGGAATGGATTCCGGAAGCGATGATACCACAAGTGTAGATGATACCAGTGGTAGTACAGAAGCCTTTCTTAACGACATGGAAAAGGATACCATGGGAGAAATTTCAAATATTAGCATGGGTACAGCAGCAACGACATTGTCTTCCCTTGTTAATCAAAAAGTAGACATCACAACCCCTTCGGTTTATTTTTCAAAGTGGGATGATCTTGTAGCCGAATATGACAAGCCTTGTGTTTTTGTACAGATATCATACAAGGAAGGTCTAAGTGGCAACAACGTACTTATTTTACGTGAGCACGATGTTAAGATTATTGCCGACTTAATGATGGGCGGAGATGGTACTAATACTGATAGTGAATTAGGTGAATTGCAACTAAGCGCAATCAGTGAGGCTATGAACCAAATGATGGGTTCAGCCTCTACATCATTATCTTCTATGCTCAATATAAAGATAGACATTAGTCCACCAACAGCTAGTCTTATAGACTTAGGTGATGTTGTGGATGAAGCAGATATTACTGATTTCTTAAAACATGATTTCGTAAAGATATCGTTTCGAATGACTATCGGAGAACTAGTGGATAGTGAAATAATGCAGTTATTCCCTATAGAGTTTTGCAAAACTCTGTGCCATAAATTTGGTGTGGGCGAGGAGGAGACAGCAGCTCCTGAAGCAGCACCAGACAATGTAGAGCAGGTTACACCACAGCCACAACAAGCAGCACCAGCGGATCAGCAGCCAAAGGTACAGCAAGGTCAGGCATATGGGGTGCCACCACAGGGAATGCCAAATGCTGGATATCCAGGATATGGAATGCCAGCACCAGGAATGCCAAATGCTGGATATCCGGGATACGGAATGCCAATGCA
>JAAYNM010000029.1 GCA_012520815.1 Clostridiales bacterium | reverse complement strand
TTTTGTCACTTTAATTATACCAAACAAAGAGTCTGGATTCCTTATATTTTGGGCATTTTTTGAAAGTTGTTTATTGTAAAACTGATAAAATCCGCAGTTGTGGATAAAACTGCGGAAACTCAAGTAGATAGTATATGGAAACTATTAGAAAAATAATGTATAATGGAACAAAATGTGAAAACGATGGAGGCTATATGGAAGGATACGGATATTTTATAATAGTTGCAATAGTTGCAGTTTTTTTTGCCGTTCAATCTTTTAGGAGTAGAAAGGCTGAGAAGGCTAGATTATGGAAGGACATTTGCGATGGATTTGGTCAGGTTCCTGATAGAGAATATTCATACCCTGAATTTGAGAGAATATCTCACTTTCATAAGTTTATGATGGACAAACATCCTAAGACAGAAAGAGTTGATGATATCACTTGGAATGACTTAGATATGGATTCTGTATATTTGCTATGCAATAATACCTATTCTTCTGTAGGCGAAGAATACTTATATCATATGCTGCGTACGCCAAAGAAGGAGAACGAGCTTAAAAAGTTTGATAAAATGACAACTTGGTTTGAAGAACACGAAGAAGATGCAAAACAAATGCAAGTTAAATTTTCAAAACTTGGTAGAACAAAAACCATTTCATTGTATGATTTTATTCATAGACTAGGGGATTTAAAGACAAAGAGTAATTTACCTCATTATTTGTCGATAATAACTTTTTTTGTTTCTGCGGGTTTACTGTTAACAGTACCTTCAATTGGTATTTTGGCATTTATTGCAGTTATTGCATTCAATGTAGTATCCTACTATAGAAGTAAAGGCGAAATAGAAAATTATTTTATATGCTTTAGGTATTTAGTGAGTATAATCATATGTTCCAAAGGTATTTCAGAAAGCTTGGATGATGAATTCAAAGAGTATAAAAATGAAATTGATGAAATAAATGATAGCCTTAAATCTTTAAAAAAAGGGTTGTTTGTGCTATCAGATAGCATTGATGGCTCTATTGTAGAAATTTTAATGGATTATATTAGAATGTTATTCCATGTGGATATTATAAAATTTAATAGTATGTTGTCAAAGACAATGTCTCATATAATGGATGTGGACAAGTTATATTCCTTGATAGGTACTATCGAGTCAGCAATAGCAGTAGCTTCTTTTAGAAAATGTATGACAACAAAGCACGGATATGTAAGTCGACCAATGTTTGATAACACAAGCATTCACATATCGTTTGATGATATGTATCATCCTCTTATAGATAATGCAGTGTGCAACTCTATTTCAGAGCGAAAGGGTGTTTTACTTACTGGATCCAATGCATCTGGTAAGTCTACATTTTTAAAGTCAACAGCTATTAATGTTATATTGGCAAGGACAATATATACTACATTATCAAGGACTATGAAGATGTGTGAATTTAGGATATTCTCTTCAATGGCATTAGCAGATGATTTGGAAAATAATGAAAGTTACTATATAGTGGAAATAAAGGCGTTAAAGAGAATTGTCGATGCAGCAGCTATAGACACACCGATGATATGTTTTGTTGATGAGGTATTGAGAGGTACAAATACAGTTGAGCGAATTGCAGCATCCTCAGAGATTTTAAATAGTATTTCGGGCAAAAATGTTTTGTGTTTTGCAGCTACCCATGATATAGAGTTAACCCATATTTTGGAAAAAACATATTCAAATTATCATTTTGAAGAAAATGTAGTAAATGATGATGTTCAGTTTAATTATAAGCTAAATACAGGACGAGCAACTACACGAAATGCAATTAAATTACTTAAGGTAATTGGCTATAAAGATGAGATAATTAAAAAAGCAACTGATAGAGCAGGAAGGTTTGTAGATACAGGAAGTTGGTGTTAGGTTGAAAAAAATACGAATAAACTGATTGATATTTTATCGGAAATAAGAAATACTCCAGTGTTTTATAGAAATCAGTTTGTTTTGTAGAAATATTGAAAATGAATTTTTTTTATGATACTATAGTCTAAGTTTTGTTTGAAAAGGAGAGATGGTATATGTTAGCAGCATCATTTTGGACAATGTTAGTTTTTTACGCAGTTGAGTGTGCTTGTATTGTAGCAGTGGCAGTAGCTGGCGTATTCGTTGGTAAAAAGATTAGAGACAGAAAAGATAAAAAGATAGACCAATCTAATACGGAGATGGATACTAACACAGAGATTTAATTATTTATATTTATAAAATACAATTATTACTATTGTTTATTGGAGGACCCCATGAAAAAGTACGGAGTTAACGAGCTTAGAAAGATGTATCTTGAGTTCTTTGAGAGTAAAGAACATTTAAAAATGAAGAGTTTTTCTCTTGTTCCACATAATGATAACAGTTTATTACTTATCAATTCAGGAATGGCACCACTTAAGCCATATTTTACAGGTCAAGAAATCCCACCTAGAAAAAGAGTAACAACTTGTCAAAAGTGTATTAGAACCGGAGATATTGAAAATGTTGGTAAGACAGCAAGGCATTTAACATTTTTCGAAATGTTAGGAAATTTTTCATTTGGAGATTATTTTAAACATGAAGCCATAGCTTGGTCTTGGGAATTTTTGACTAATTATGCTGGACTTGATGCAGAAAGATTATATCCATCTATTTACTGTGAGGATGATGAAGCCTTTGAAATCTGGACAAATGAAATAGGTGTACCAGGGGAGAAGATTACTCGTTTCTACAGAGATGCTGATGGAAAATGCGATAATTTCTGGGAGCATGGTGCTGGACCTTGTGGACCAAGTTCAGAGATTTATTATGATAGAGGCATTAAATATGGATGTGGAAAGCCAGACTGTAAAGTTGGATGTGAATGTGACAGATTTATGGAAGTTTGGAACAACGTATTTACTCAGTTCGAAAGTGACGGTAAAGGTAATTATACTGAACTTAGCCAAAAAAATATTGACACAGGTATGGGTCTTGAGAGACTTGCAGTTGTAGTTCAAGATGTAGATTCTGTATTCGATATAGATACTATGAAGGCTATACGTGATAAAGTATGTAATTTGGTAGGTGCTACTTATCAAACAAATGATAAAACAGATGTATCTATCAGACTTATTACAGATCATATGCGTTCTTCAACCTTTATGATTTCAGATGGTATTATGCCATCGAATGAGGGTAGAGGATATGTTCTTAGAAGACTTATTAGACGTGCTGCAAGACATGGTAGACTTCTTGGAATAAGCGATTTGTTTCTTGCAAAACTTAGTGAAACAGTTATTAATGAATGTAAGGATGGATATCCTGAACTTGATGAAAAGAAGGAATTTATTTTTAAGGTTTTAACTGAAGAGGAAAATAAATTCAACAAGACTATTGATCAGGGACTTAATATTTTATCAGATATGATGGTAAAACTTTCATCTGAGGGAAAGAATATTCTTACTGGTGAAGATACATTTAAGTTATACGATACCTATGGATTCCCTATTGATCTTACACAGGAAATTCTAGAGGAAAAAGGACTAACTCTAGATGAGGCTGGATTCAAAAAGTGCATGGATGAGCAGCGAAATATGGCTAGAAGTGCTCGTAAAGTGACAAATTATATGGGAGCAGATGTTACTGTATATGAATCAATTGATCCATCGATTACTTCTCGTTTTGTTGGATATGACAAACTTGTTTTTGATTCTAAAATTTCTGTCCTTACAACTGATACAGAAATCACTGAAGCGCTTACAGATTCACAAGTTGGTACGATTATCGTGGATGAAACACCATTCTACGCAACAATGGGTGGTCAGGATGCAGATAAAGGTATTATAACTTCAGGAGACAGTGTTTTTGAAGTTGTTGATACAATAGAATTATTAGGCGGAAAAATTGGACATGTTGGTAAAGTAACAAAGGGAATGTTCAAGACAGGGGATGTTGTTACACTTTCCGTTAACGAAGAGACTAGAAGTGCTACTTGTAAAAACCATAGCGCAACACACTTACTTCAAAAAGCCCTAAGAACTGTTCTTGGCAACCATGTTGAACAGGCTGGTTCTTTTGTAACAAAGGATAGACTTCGTTTTGATTTTTCACATTTTCAGGCTATGAGTGTTGAAGAGATTAAAGAAGTTGAAAATATTGTCAATAGAGAAATTGCAAATGCATTACCAGTAATTACAAAAGAAATGAGCATTGAGGATGCAAGAGCTACTGGAGCTATGGCATTGTTTGGCGAGAAATATGGTGAGTCAGTACGTGTAGTTACAATGGGAGACTTTTCTGTTGAACTTTGTGGTGGTACTCATGTTTCCAATACAGGTTCTATTGGTATGTTTAAGATAGTTTCAGAGGCAGGTATAGCTGCAGGAGTTAGACGAATTGAAGCGTTAACAGCTCAAGGTGTACTAAATTATTATTCAACTATAGAGGAAGAACTTTATTTAGCAGCAAAGACAGCAAAAACCGAACCAGCTTTACTTGTTAAAAAGATTGAATCCATGTATGAAGATATCAAGAACTTAACAAGTGAAAATAATAAATTAAAGAGCAAGATGGCGAATGAAGCCGCAGGAGATGTTCTTTCACAGGTCATTGATATTAATGGCGTGAAGTTCCTTGGAATCAAAGTTGATGATATGGATATGAACGATTTACGAAACTTAGGCGATAGCTTAAAGGATAGAATTGGTGAAGGAGTAATACTTATTGCATCTTCTCAAGGCGAGGATAAAGTAAATCTTATGGCTATGGCTACTATGGAGGCTATAGCACGCGGTGCTCATGCAGGAAACATCATAAAGTCTGTAGCTGTAATCGTTGGCGGTGGCGGCGGCGGACGTCCTAATATGGCTCAGGCTGGCGGTAAGGATGCTTCAAAGGTAGATGAAGCACTTATAAAGGCTAAAGAAATTTTAGAAGAACAGATACAATAAAAAATGATAAAAAATTGCTAAAAAGTAGTTGACGAAATTCATATATCTGCTATAATGGTGGTTGTGCAATAAAATATACCCATACAGTTGTATAGTGCACAATCAAGCAACTGGAGGGAGGTTAGGTGAAACTATGTCAAACGTTATCGTTAAAGAAAACGAAAGCTTAGATAGTGCTTTACGCAGATTTAAGAGAAATTGTGCAAAGGCTGGTATCCAGCAGGAGATTCGTAAGAGAGAACATTACGAAAAGCCAAGTGTAAAGCGTAAAAAGAAATCAGAAGCAGCTAGAAAGAGAAAATTTAACTAGTATAATTATGATTGTTTTAAATTCCTGTAGAGAAATCTACAGGAATTTCTTGTGTCTAAATATTAGAATCGTTAGACTCACACAGAGGTACCAAATGAGTTACATTAGTTTATCTACTCATTGGTACCTCTTTTGCTTTTATACATATAATAAATAAAAGGGTATAATAAAAAATGTTAATTATGATTTGATTGATAGTAGATATACCGACAAAGCGATGGTAAATCAAATAAATAGTAGTTTAAAATATTTTTTGGAAAATTTAAGTGAAAAAAGTATACAGATTGTAGAGAATAATGTTAAAATAGAAAGCGAAAATAACAAGTGGATTGCCAAGGGCGATTTTGTTGTTATACAGGATATTGGAAAGAAGGAGCAAATGAATTGAGTGAAATTGGTGTGATTGAGGATTTAACTACAGTACATGGACAAAATGTTTTTGGTAACTTTGATCAATTTGCTAAGAAAATAGAAAAGGCATTTCATGTTTCCATAATATATAGAGATGATAGAGTAAGAGTAACAGGTGGAGATGTAGCAGTTAAAAGAGCAACAAATGTAATAAACAGTCTGATAGAATTATCAAAAAGAGGCAATACCATTACAGAACAAAATGTTGAATATGCTATTTCACTTACTTTTGAAGACAAGACAAAGACTATTGTAGATATTGACAGTGATATAATTACAAGGACAGTTAGTGGTAAACCTATTAAACCTAAGACATTTAATCAGAAGGTTTATACAGATGCTATCACTCAGAATACAGTTACATTTGGTATTGGCCCTGCTGGAACGGGTAAAACTTATCTTGCAATGGCAATGGCGATTGAAGCATTTAAAAATAATGAGGTAAGTCGCATTATATTGACAAGACCAGCTATAGAGGCAGGAGAAAACCTTGGTTTTTTACCTGGAGATTTGCAAAGTAAAGTTGATCCATATTTACGCCCATTATATGATGCTCTTTATCAAATTATGGGTGCTGATAGTTTTGTGCATAATTCAGAGAAGGGTCTAATTGAAGTGGCTCCATTAGCTTATATGAGAGGTAGAACCCTGGATAATGCCTTTATAATATTGGATGAGGCCCAAAACACAACGCCTGCCCAAATGAAGATGTTTTTAACACGTATAGGATTTGGATCTAAGATTGTTGTAACAGGAGATTTGACACAGAAGGATTTGCCAAAAGGAGCGATTTCTGGCTTAGATACTGCAGTAAAGATTCTAAACAATGTAGAAGATATAAAAATAGTTAGGCTTACCAATGTAGATGTTGTTAGACATCCGCTGGTGCAAAGAATTGTTAAGGCATATGATGATTTTGAGGCTAAAAGCAGTAGAGAACATAGAAAAAAAGATTAATAAAAAAGGATACAGACATGATAGATTATAGAGATTTTAAAAGAACACAATTTGATTTTAAATATTCATTGTTAGTTAGAGCAATAATTAGTATATATGTTTTTGTGCTTACAGTTATTACAAGCTATTATACATCTATGGTATATTATGAACTTTTGTGGTCCAATGAAAGATTCGCAGTGGTAGGATTTATGACAATTGCAATGCTGATATCTTACATTTATCTAGCATTTTCAAAAGTGGATAATTATAGACTTATTTTTGCTTATCATATTATCTTGATTATAACGGCATTGCTTATGCTTATGCCATATGAATATAGACCATTAACAGTTGTTGTGATGATTCTGACATACCTATTTGACACTAAAGTTGGTATTGTTGCAAATGCATCTGTTTGTGGATTTGCATTCTTTGCATTAGCCTATGAGCCAGAATTTTTCTTTACAATTATTATGCTGATAACGGGTACATTTGGTTGTATCATTGTAAGAAAGTATTCTTCCAAAGTTATTGAATTTATAATGTATGGGGTATACATTATTCTAAGTGTAGGTCTACACATGATTTTCAGTGTATATTGTAAGGATTCAGCTTATGTAGATATATATACGGGAATGGGATTTGTCTTTAAGACTTTTTTGGGGGCAACATTAGTTATCACAATATTTGTAATATTTAAGTTTTTATATAGCAAGTTCGTATTAAAAGCAAGTTCAGAGGTTGTACTCAAAGCTCTTTCTAGCGACAAGGCAGTTGGTATAAGGTTGATAAAAGAGAAATCAATGCCATTATACTATCACTGCAAGGAAGTAGCAGAACTATCAACAAATGCTGCTATTGCCATAGGTGCCAATGCAAGCCTTTCTTACGCCGGTGGTATGTACCATGACTTTGGAAAGATTAGTGGTAATGCAGAGTATGTAAAAGAAGGTATGAAATTAGCCAAGAAATATAATATTCCTAAGGATGTAAAGGATATTATGATTGAACATAATGTCAAAATGAGGTTACCAAAAACTAAGGAATCTGCTATAGTAATGATGGCAGATACAGCAGTATCAGCAACTGAGTATATCAGGGCAAATAAAAACAATAAGGAAATTTCGGAAAAGACGATTATTGAAAATGCGCTTATAACTAGATTGTCCCATGATGCACTTAAACAGTCAGGGCTGACACTTGAAGAATTTTATAGGATTAAAGATACATTTATAAAATCGAAGGAGATGTAGAATGCAGATTATAATTGAAAATGATGCAGGGAGTAAATTTGATTTTGATTATGAAGAATTAATTACATCAGTGATTACGGGTGCATTAGATTACGTAAAATGCCCCTATGAGGCTGTAGTCGAGGTTAATCTTACAACGGATGAAGATATACATAGTATCAATAAAGAATACAGAAAGATTGACAAGGCAACAGATGTGTTATCATTTCCAATGCTTGAATTTAATACACCTGGTGATTTTGACTTCCTTGATGAAGATATGGCGATTGATTGTTTTGATCCAGACACAGGTGAATTAGTTTTAGGTGATATTATTATTTCGGTTGAGCGTATGGAAGCCCAGGCTAGAGAATATGGACATAGTGTAAGACGTGAGTTGGGGTTTCTAGTGGCTCATAGTATGTTTCATTTATTTGGCTATGATCATATGGAAGATGGCGAAAGAGAAGAGATGGAAAGGCTACAGGGTGATTTGCTAAATATACTCAAAATCACAAGGGATGAGTCCTTTGATACATCACTCAAAAGTGAAAATGAGGAATTGATTAATATTGCTACGCTGGCAAAGGACAAAGCATATGCACCATATTCCAATTTTCGAGTGGGTGCAGCACTTCTTGCAAAAAGTGGAAGAATATATACAGGTTGTAATATTGAAAATATCTCTTATGGCGCGACAATATGTGCAGAGAGAACAGCAGCAGTTAAGGCGGTTAGCGAGGGGGAACGTGAATTTGTAAAGTTGGCTATTATGTCAGATTTAGATGATTTCACTTACCCTTGCGGTATATGCAGACAGTTCCTATCTGAGTTTGCCAAGGATTTAACAGTTATTCTAGGCAACAAAAATGGAGAGGTTTTAGAGATTCCTTTTGAAACATTGATGCCAGACACATTTACATTTAGGAAGTGTTAATATGAGCAAAAATAAAACAAATTTTTTAGTGCAAGGTGGTATCCTTGCAATGGCAGGAATTTTAGTCCGAGTTATAGGACTTATATATAGAATTCCTCTTAATAATATACTTGGAAATGAAGGTATTGGATATTATTCTAATGCCTTTAGTGTGTACTCAATTTTCTTATTGATTTCATCAACAAGCTTGCCAATAGCGGTATCAAAATTGGTTTCAGCAAAAGTGGCTAAGAAGGAATACATAAATGCAAAGAGAACGTTTGTAGGAGCAATGATTTTTGCCCTGATAGTGGGGGGGATCTGTGCATCAATAGTTTTCTTTGGAGCAGATGGATTTGCAAAATTATGGAAGTATCCTTCTATGGCTATGGCAATAAGAGTTTTAGCCCCTACAATATTTATTGTGGCCTTGTTAGGTGTACTTAGAGGATATTTCCAAGGCATGGGAACTATGATTCCTACCGCGATTTCACAAATTTTTGAACAGCTTGTAAATGCAGGTGTTAGTATTGCAGCTGCAGCATTTTTATTTAAAGTGGGAGCGAAGAGTGGCGAGAGTGCGGCGTATTCTGCAGCAGGTGGTACATTGGGTACCCTTGTAGGAGCATTATTTGCACTTCTTTTTATGTTGTTTGTATATATGGTATATAAGCCAGTAATGAAAAAACAGATAAGACGAGATAGGGTTTCGAGAGAACAAGACTACGGTACATTATCAAAAGTACTTATTTGCACAATTGTGCCTGTTTTACTTAGTACAACGATTTATAACATAAGTGGTCTTATTGATAGTGGAATTTTTGGAAACGTTATGTCAAATATTTTCCATCTTGATGAAGCATTTTATTCTAGTTTGTACGGTGTGTATAGCGGAAAGTATCAGCTTCTAACTACGGCACCAATTGCGGTGGCTTCAGCACTGTCAAGTGCTATAATTCCTAGTCTTATTAGATCATTAGCATCTGGAAATAAAGGTGAATTAATCAATAAAATTGAATCATCAATAAGATTGTCTATGATAATTGCAATTCCATGTGGAGTGGGGTTATCAGCACTAGCAGAGCCAATTTGTGTTCTTTTGTTCCCAGACAAGAATATGATAAATGTTTGTGTAACGTTGATGAGATTTGCGGTAGTAACAGTAGTTGCATACTCATTATCAACGATAACTAATTCAGTGCTACAAGGCATTGATAAGATGTCAAAACCAGTTATTAATTCAAGTATTTCTCTGGCGTTGCATATAGTATTAGTGCTTGTACTGTTAATAGTGTTTAAAATGGATATTTTAGCAGTTGTAATAGCAGACTTTACTTTTGCAATATTGGTCTGTATTTTAAATGCGTTCTGTATAAAAAAATATCTAGGATATAGACAGGAGATAGTAAAAACATTTATACTTCCAGCCGTGTCATCAATTATAATGGCAGTATTTGCCATGCTTGCATATAAAGGCCTATATATGTTGCTCAGAATAAACTGGATCTGTGTGCTAGTAGCTATAGCTGTGGCAGTAGTTATATATGCAGTGCTTCTATTGGCACTTAAAGTATTAGATGAAACGGAGCTTTATATGTTACCTAAGGGTAGAAAAATCGTATCATTATTAAAAAAAATCCATTTATTATAGTATTTAAAATCTAAAGTTATATTTTCATATACAAAAATGAATAAAATCCATGGGTTAACATTAATATCATTTACAAACGACAAATTAGTAATACGCAAGACCATAGAGATAGTGGAAGAAGGAATACCAATTAGTAATATTAGTGAGCTATACCCCATACTTGAAAGTTTTACAACTTAGGTAATTTGTGGTATTCTATTGTAAATTGTTTGGATATGGAGGAATTATGGAAATTATTATTGTTGGAGCAGGTGCGTCCGCACTAGCTTGCGGAATTACAGCCCTTAAATCCGGCGCGAAAGTGACTCTTCTCGATAAAAAAGATTCTCCAGGAAGAAAAATACTAGCGACAGGTAATGGAAGATGTAATTTAACAAATACCTTTCTTGAAAGCGATTGCTATAATTCAACCGATTTAGAATTATTAGAGGAAACTATTGATAAATATAAAACGAAGGAAATAATGGATTTTTTTAATAAGTTAGGACTTATGCTTACAGATGTTTCAGGTTATATATATCCTAACTCAAAACAATCAAAAACAGTAGTTGATGTCTTGTTTCGAACATTTCAAAAATATGGCGGTGATTTTATCCCATATTGTGAAGTTAATGATATTTATTTAAATGAAGACAATACGTTTTCCGTAAAGACATCAATTACAGAGTATTCAATTGTTAAATTAAAAAATCGTGAAAAACTTGTTCCTAATAATACATATACCAAGAGTTTTAACTGCGATAAAGTGGTTGTGGCTACAGGAAGCCGTGCAGGCACTAAAGATGAGGAAAATATAGGATATACTATTGCACGAAAATTTGGGCATAAGATAAATCCTACAGTTCCAGCACTAGTGCCACTTTACTGTCACAGTGAATCAAATAGGGAATTCTTTGTAGACTGTAAGGGAGTTAGGGCTAATGGAAAAATAGATCTATATTCAATATATGGGGATGTTAGAGAACTTATATGTAGTGACAAAGGTGAGATTCAATTTACAGAAAATGGACTTTCGGGAATTGTAACATTTCAGGTGTCAGCATCGGCCAATAGATTACTATTGGATAAGAAGTGTGAAAGGGTAGAAATAGAACTGGATTTGCTGGATTCACTTAGAGAAGAGGAAATCTTAAAATTTTTAATCTCTGATAGACAACTTTTAGAAAAGACAACTTTTAGGCAGTTGATATGTGGCATTATTAACAGTAGTATTGCAGGGACTGTTTGCAAAGAAGTAATAAAGGAATATGGTGGATTTATTTCTGAATATAATAATTATCAAAGTGCTATAGCTAATATAATTCACTTGTTAAAACATTATATTATAGTCGTTGACGGAAGCGGTGATTTTGAAAATGCCCAGGTATGCTCTGGAGGTATTTTAACTGAGGAAATCAAAAATAGTTTTGAGTCAAAAATAGTTAAAAATTTATATTTCATCGGTGAAGTACTAGACGTTGATGGGAAATGCGGAGGATACAACCTTCACTTTGCTTGGGCTTCAGGAATTATTTCAGGAGAAAATGCTGGAAAAAGCGAGGATACAGATGATTAGAATTAATCAAGTAAAAATGTGTATTGATGTATCACGGGATAAACTTAAAGATAAAGTGGCAAAAATGCTAGGTATTAGCATTGACAGCATAGAAAATATTAAAATAATTAGAAGATCACTAGATGCGAGAAAAAAGCCGCAGATAATGTACGTATATTGTGTAGATGTAAGCGTTAAAAATGAAAAGAAAATCAACAAAAAATTGTTTGGAACAAATATATTATTTTCAAAGGAAAGAGAATATTCATATATTCCAAAGGGAACTAGTCTTTTGAAAAAGCCTATAATTGTTGTAGGTATGGGACCTGCGGGATTGTTTTGTGCGTATCAGTTAGCTAAGTTTGGATATAATCCTATAGTTCTAGAAAGAGGAAAAAGAGTTGAGGATAGAACTAAAGATGTAGAGCATTTTTGGGAAACAGGTAAATTAGATACTCAATCAAATGTCCAATTTGGAGAAGGTGGGGCTGGAACATTCTCAGATGGAAAATTAAATACACAGGTTTCCGATAAAAGTGGTAGAAATCAGTACGTTTTGAATGTGTTCGCAAAGTTTGGAGCAGATGAAAGTATTACATATATAAATAAGCCTCACATAGGAACGGATATTCTCTCAAAGGTTGTTGTGAATATGCGAAATGAGATTATTAAGTTAGGCGGCGAGGTAAGATTTGAAAGTCAGGTTACAGACTTACATATTGAAAATAATAAAATAAAGTCTGTAATAGTGAATAATAGTGAAACTATAGAATGTGATGCCGTAATTACCGCCCTAGGACATAGTGCAAGGGATACCTTTGAAATGATGTATGGTCATGGGCTGGAAATGCAAGCAAAGAATTTCTCAGTTGGCGTACGTATTGAGCATCTTCAAAAAGATATAAATAAACAGATGTATGGAGTCGAGCATTGTGATAGCAAGTATTTAGGTGCTGCTGATTACAAACTTACAGGTCAAGCCTCTAATGGAAGAAGCGTTTTTTCTTTCTGTATGTGTCCAGGAGGGTATGTAGTTAATGCATCCTCCCAGGAGGAACAAGTAGCTATAAACGGAATGAGCTACAGCAAAAGAGATAGTGCAAACGCCAATAGTGCAATAATTGTCTCTGTTACACCAAATGACTATCCAAACGATACTCCTCTTGGCGGAATTGAATTTCAAAGAAACTTAGAGATAGCAGCATATACAGAAGGTGATGGAAATATTCCAGTACAACTTTTTGGTGATTTTTGTAATAATAAAACATCTACAGAGTTTGGTGAAATCAAACCTATGATTAAGGGCAAAACCCAATTTGGAAATTTGAGAAATATATTTCCAGAGGCTATAAATGAAGCATTGGAAGAATGTATCAAAGGATTTGATAAAAAGATTAAAAATTTCGCAAGAAGGGATGCAGTAATGTCAGGTGTAGAGAGTAGAACATCCTCTCCTATTAGAATTGTTAGAGATGATAGCTTTGAGAGTAATATTAAAGGTATATTTCCATGTGGTGAGGGAGCAGGATATGCTGGGGGAATAACATCTGCGTCAATGGATGGTATTAAGGTGGCTGAAGCTATAATGGACATATATGTACCACATAAAAAATAGTGACTATTAAAAGCACTTGTGATATAATTTTAAAACAAACCGTGTTTTTTCTGGAGGATTAACATGAATTACAGAGAAGATTTAAAGAATATGAAGAGAATTGTTGTTAAGATAGGTTCATCTTCACTTACCCATAAAGAAACAGGAGATTTGGATTTACTAAAGTTAGAGAAACTTGTAAGAGTACTTACAAACCTTCGCAATCAGGGAAAAGATGTCATACTAGTTTCGTCAGGAGCTATTGCCGTAGGTAGAAAGCAGATGGGGCTTAATCATGGTCGTCTTACATTGCCACAAAAGCAAGCCTGTGCAGCCATTGGACAGGCACAACTTATGATGATATATCAGAAGCTGTTTAGCGAATATGGTCAAAAAGTAGCACAGATACTTATGACAAAGGTAACGATGGTTAACGAGCCAAATAAGACTAATGCAATCAATACATTCAATGAATTATTAAGTATGGGTGTAATTCCTATTGTAAATGAAAATGATACTGTATCTACATATGAAATTAAATTCGGAGACAATGATAGGCTCTCAGCCATTGTTTCATCATTAACAGGTGCGAAACTTCTTATTTTGTTGTCTGATATAGATGGAATGTACACAGATGATCCAAATACAAATGAAAATGCAGAGTTTATTGATATAGTTGATGAAATTGATGATAGCTTGGAGAAGATGGGAAAAAACACCAGCTCATCCAAGGTAGGAACCGGTGGTATGAGAACAAAGATTGGTGCGGCAAAGATTGCTACAAAATCTGGTGCATATATGGTTATTGCCAATGGAAGCAATGTAAATATAATTGAAGATATTATTGATGGCGAAGATGTGGGAACACTTTTTGTGGCCAATGAAGAAGATTCCTTTGATCTTGATGAGGAATTAAAGTAGAGGTACTATGAACAGTTTAAGAATAGTAAAAAATGCAGAAGGTGTAAATGGCGTAGTTCTTAGCAACAATTGTGTTTTGCTTATAGAAAGAAGTGAAGCAAAATTAGACGGTTATTCTTATGAAAGATATTATATGTACAACCTTGAAAAGAATACAAGAGTTGAAATTGCACCCAATATTCCGAAACTAAATATTATAAAGATATCGGATATTTCTAAACATCCAGAGTTTGTTTATTTTTCAAATTTTGACTTGAAGGACGATGGAAACGTCGAGATTAGAATATTTAGATACTCAATCATAGAAAAGAACTGCAAAAAAATATATTCTATTATTGATGACTACGAAAAATATCAAAGATATATGAGAACTCATGTATTCGTATTAAATGAATTCTATATGCTGATTCAAAATGAACTTTTGAGGGCCAATGTTGCAGATAACTTCGAGGATTATTTTGATTTTGAATTATCGATGTTTAATATTCTGCAGAATGAAACAAAAAAGATAGTT
The DNA here is from genome assembly GCA_012520815.1 of Clostridiales bacterium. Taxonomy (GTDB): domain Bacteria; phylum Bacillota; class Clostridia; order Lachnospirales; family Lachnospiraceae; genus SVEL01. The sequence continues at coordinate 34,388 of JAAYNM010000029.1, read as the reverse complement.
GATGAAAATTTAACATCTAATGGAATTAGTGACATTTTGCTTATTAGTGAGAATGTATGTGTTCTTAAATCAGGTTTTTCACTTTTGAAGAATAATAGATTTGAACATTTAGAAAAAGATGAAGTATCTGTTGAGAGTATTAGCTTTGTGAATTTAGGTCAGTTGGTTTCAGACATAATTATATCTAAAAACAATATTGTTATGGATACAATTGAGCAAACATTTTTCACTGCTACCATTCCTTATGTTGAGGTTAGTGGAGAATATTTCATATATTCAAAATTTAATTTTGAACGTAGGGAAGAAGAGGTTGTTTTTTATAACTACAAAACTAAGGAAAGTCAAGTGTGTATTAACAAAAATGAATCTACAGATATTAACCTTGCAAAGGCATGCATTTTTAATGGTAAGCCATATCTAAAGCTTGACACACAAAAAGGTATTGAGTTTTATAATATTATTGATAAAAAATCAGATTTTATATTTGATAATGGTGATAAATTTGAAGTGGCAATGAATGACATTGTTATTGGAAGCAATGAGAAGAAGGGATTATTTTCAAAGAATTTTTCTTACATTAATGTATATAAATACCCTGGTTTAGCCTTAGTGCATAAAGAAAAGGGAAAGTATATAGGTTGCATTACAGATGGTAGTGGCAATATATATATACTAACAAAGAAAGGATAAATATGGCTGATTTTAACATTGATAGAATTAATGAATTATATAAAAAATCCAAGGAAGTAGGACTTTCACCTGAGGAGAAGGAAGAACAAGATAGGCTTAGAAAGGCTTATGTAGCGTCTTTTCGCAATAATCTTAGAGGTCAGTTGGACAATATGAAGATTCAACATCCTGATGGAAGTATTGAAAATGTCAAGGATAGAAGAAAAGACAAAGATAATGAATAAGCAATCAATACGCAAAGAAGTCTTTGCAAGGAGAAAGCAGGTCACCAAAGACTTTTTAGAGTTTAATTCAGAAATAATAGCCGAAAAGGTTATAGAAGATAAAGAATACCAAAAAGCAAGTAGCATATTCGTTTACAGTGATATTCGGGGAGAAGTAGCCACGAAAAGTATTACAAATCATGCTTTTAGTACTGGAAAAAAAGTATGTTTTCCTAAAATTCTAGAGATGGAGGCAGGGAAAATGTCTTTTTACCAGGTGGATGATACTGGTGAATTAGAAGAAGGTATCATGGGTATTTTAGAACCAAAAACAACAAAATGTTTTGATGAGTATACAGAAGATGCCGTTATTATTGTACCTATAGTAGGTTTTGATAAGCAATGCTACAGAGTGGGATATGGCGGTGGTTTTTATGATAGGTATTTAAGAAAGTATAAATTTAAATCGGTTATCGGTATTGCTTTTGATTTTCAATGCCTTGAAATTGACAAAATTGATGAATACGATTATAAATTAGAAAAAATACTTACAGAGACAAGTATTTATGGTTAGGAGACCACAATGAATAGATTCGACTATATTAAAAATGCAATAGATGAAGCAGAATTTAGTGATATTATTCCAGAAGAAGATACAAAGAGACAATATTACTATATGTCCCTTTGCCGCAAATGGCTTAAAGAGAAGGAAGCAGAAATTGGAAGAAAACTTACAGCCTGTGTTAATACATTTGGATGTCAAATGAATGCTAGGGATTCAGAAAAACTTATTGGAATATTAAAACTTATAGGATACGAGGAATCAGAAGATGAAAAATCAGACTTTGTATTGTATAATACTTGTACAGTTAGAGAAAATGCTAATCAAAAAGTATATGGACATTTAGGATTCTTGTCTAATGCAAAAAAGAAAAATCCACATATGATGATTGCGCTCTGTGGTTGTATGATGCAGGAAGACCATGTTGTTGAAAAAATCAAAAAAAGTTATAGGTTTGTTGACATAATTTTTGGAACACATAATATTTATACGTTTCCAGAACTTTTATATCAGAGGATTTCCCAAGGTTCTATGATTGTAGATATATGGAAGGATACAGATAAAATAGTTGAAGAACTACCAATAGAGAGAAAATTCTCATTCAAATCAGGCGTGAATATCATGTTTGGGTGCAATAATTTTTGCAGTTACTGTATTGTTCCTTATGTTAGAGGACGTGAAAGAAGTAGAAAACCAGAGGATATTATTGCAGAAATCAAAAGCCTTGTAGAAGATGGTGTTATTGAGATTATGCTTCTAGGACAAAATGTTAATTCATACGGAAAAGGTATGGAAGCTGGCATTACATTTGCTCAATTATTAAAGCAAATTGATGATATAGAAGGTTTAAAAAGAATACGCTTTATGACATCCCATCCAAAAGATTTGTCAGATGAACTTATAGAAGTAATGGCACAGTCTAAAAAGATTTGTCACCACTTACATTTACCTATTCAATCAGGAAGTTCAAGAATACTTAAAATTATGAATAGAAAGTATGATAAGGAGCATTATCTTGAATTGGTAGAAAAGCTTAGAAAGGCTATTCCAGATATTTCATTAACTACAGACTTTATTGTTGGTTTCCCAGGTGAAACAGAGGAAGATTTTGAAGAAACTGTAGATATAGTTAGAAAAGTGAGATTTGATAGTGCATTTACATTTATCTATTCCAAGAGGACGGGCACACCGGCTGCAACTATGGAGAACCAAGTTCCAGAAGATGTAATAAAGAATAGATTCGACAGATTGCTAAATGAAATTCATAGGACTGGGGCTGCATCTGTAAAAAGATTTGAAGGTGAAATAAAGGATGTGCTAGTTGAAAGTTTGAATAACCAAGAAGGATACGTAACAGGGAGACTTGACAGTAGTATTACAGTTCATTTTAAAGGAACAAAAGATCTCATAGGTCAAATCGTAAATGTTAGATTGGATGAAGCAAAAGGATTTTACTTTATGGGAACTATGGTGTAAAATGTCTCATTGTAGGAGTAAAAAAGTAAAACGTAAAGTATTAAAATAAACATTAAATTATTTTATTTAAAAAAATAAAAAAGAAAGAAGATTATGTGATGTTTTGTAAATATTGTAATGCGAAAATGGAAGATAACGCTAAGTTTTGTGCTAGTTGTGGTGCTGTTGCATCAGCTAGTGATGAAAAAGTGGAAATGAAAGTAAAACCAAGAGATATTGACTCTTTGAAGAGAGATGCATCAGACTATTCATATAATAAGGGTCTGAACTATTATAGTTCGGATAATATGCTTATGAATCATGATAGTTATCAATCAGATATTTATACTCAAGCAGATAGAAGTCATTATGTTCAAAAACCGATTGTTTACACGGAAAATATCGGAAACCTTGGAGCTGATGAAAAACAAGCGATGATGAATAGAAGTAATAATGCATCATTAAATTATGCTAAGAGTCAGGGACGTGGGATAGGTACGAAAATATTTATTGCGATTCTAGGATTGGCCATAGGAATAGCCGCCGGAATAGCAGTTTACTATTTTATAATTAAATAAATACAGTTAGGAGAAGATTGATGAAATCTTGCGGATTTTGTGGAAAACAAATGGAAGACAATATGGTGTATTGTCCAGAGTGCGGAGAAGCAAATAGTACAAAGGTTACAAATGGCGATAGGACAACAGAAGGTAATGTTAGTACATTAGCAGGTGAGGAACCAAAGAAAAAACTTCAGCCATTACCTCCTCTTGCAGGACAACCTACATATAGTGCAGAACCAGTTTACACACCAACAGTTGATGTAAAAGTAAACACAGAAGCTCGTCCAGAATTAAAAGCTAAACTTCAGTCTGACGCATATGGAACACAGCCACAGGCAACCCCATATGGAACACAAGCTCAAGCAAATCCATATGCTGTACAAGACCCAACGTATTATAATACGGGAAGTGCTGTAGTAACAGAGCAAAAGAGTATGAATGTAGTGCTTGGCACAATTGGTGCTATACTTGGATTTGTAATAGCATTAGCTATATGGTATTTTTGTACCAATATATTACATGTAATTATATATCTTCATGGTTTTGTGTTTGTATTTCTGCCATATTTCGGATATAGATTGTTAGGTAGACGAAGCAATGTGGTTGTTGCAGCAGTGATTTCGATTGTCGCGCTCTTATTAGTTTATCCAACAGAGATAATATTTGGTACATTGTCTGTAAAGGATCAATTAGAAGATAAGCATTATTATTTAGATTTAACATATGAGGAGGCTAGCGATTTATATGAAATGGCAAGAGAAGAGAATTCCTCATTCAATGCAGAAATAATATGGAATTTTATTATCATTTATCTAGGTGTGGCAGTAGGTATTTTTTCAATAATTTCGGCGGAGACAAAGCAGCGTTAACATTTTATATTGTAGATATAAAAGTCAAGTATTCCATACAGTTTATTCTGTATGGAATATTATTGATTAAAGAATACTTATATTTAATTTAGAAACTATAGATGGAGGCAGGGAAAGTGACAAAATTATCACCAATGATGCAGCAATATATGGATACAAAAAAACAATATAGTGACTGTGTTTTATTTTATAGACTTGGGGATTTTTATGAAATGTTCTTTGATGATGCATTGCTTGCATCAAGGGAACTAGAGTTAACTCTTACAGGAAAGGACTGTGGGTTAGAGGAACGTGCACCTATGTGTGGCATTCCATATCATGCACTAGATTCTTACTTAAATAAACTTGTCTCAAAGGGATATAAGGTTGCTATAGGCGAACAGGTAGAGGATCCAAAATTCGCAAAAGGGTTAGTAAAGAGGGAAGTTACGCGTATTGTCACTCCTGGTACTAATATTAGTGAACAGGCTTTATTGGATAGCAAAAATAATTATTTAATGAGTATTGTGTATTTGGGTGATTCCTTTGGAATATCTACATCAGATATATCTACAGGTGATTACTATGTAACAGAGGTTTCATCAATTAGAAATTTAATTGATGAGATAAACAAATTTTCGCCATCCGAAATCATCTGCAATAAAGCATTTCGAATGACTGGAATAGATATTGATGATATTAAAGATAGACTGGGTATTTCGGTATTTGAATTGGAAGATTGGTACTTTGATGATGATACATGTAGAAAAGTACTTATGGAGCATTTTAAAGTTCAGAACCTAGATGGATTAGGCCTAGAGGACTTAAAGGTAGGTGTGATTTCAGCAGGAGTATTACTTAAGTATGTTTATGATACGCAAAAGTCAGTGGTATCTCAGCTGACTAGGATAACACCATATTCAACAGGAAAGTACATGATTATAGATACTTCTACAAGAAGAAACTTAGAACTTGTAGAAACACTTAGAGAAAAACAAAAAAGGGGTTCATTGTTATGGATACTAGATAAAACAAAGACAGCAATGGGGGCAAGACTCCTTAGAAAATATATAGAACAGCCATTAATTGATAAGGATTTAATAGTTGAACGCCAAAACTCCATTTTGGCACTAAATAGTTCTCTCATTTCAAGAGATGAATTGCGTGAATATTTGAACCCAATATATGATATGGAAAGATTAATAAGTCGAATCGCTAATAAATCGGCAGGCCCTCGTGATTTAGTTGCATTTAAAACATCACTATCAATGCTTCCACATATTAGAAGAATTTTAGGTGAATTTGATGCGGCACTGTTAAAATCTATTTACGATGAAATGGATGACCTAACAGATATATTTAGTGTTATTGATGATGCAATTGTTGAGGACCCCCCTATTACAATAAAAGAAGGTGGGCTTATAAAGAGTGGCTTCAATGAGGAAATAGACAAACTTCGCCTATCAAAAACTGAGGGTAAAAATTGGCTTATGGATCTTGAAGCATATGAGAGGGAAAGGACAGGCGTTAAAACCCTAAAGATTAAGTTTAATAAAGTATTTGGCTATTGTATAGAGATTACAAATACTTACAGGGATCAGTTTGAAATTCCATCTGACTACACTAGAAAACAAACTCTTACTAATGCAGAAAGATACATTACTCCAAAACTTAAAGAGTTAGAGGATATGATTTTAGGTGCAGAGGATAGGTTGTTTTCTTTAGAATATGAGGTTTTCTCGGAATTACGTAACAAAATAACGGATGAGATTATTAGAATCCAAAATACTGCAAAAGATGTGGCAACAATAGACGTTTTGACATCACTTGCATTCGTGGCTGAGAAGAATGATTTTGTATGTCCTAATATTAATGAAAAGGGTTTGATTGATATAAAGGATGGTAGACATCCGGTTGTAGAAAAAATGATTGTAAATGATATGTTTGTTTCAAATGATACATATCTTGACAACGGAAGTAATAGAATCTCCATTATTACAGGCCCTAATATGGCTGGTAAATCCACATATATGAGACAGACAGCCCTTATTGTTCTGATGGCTCAAATAGGCTCATTTGTGCCTGCTAAATCGGCAAATATAGGCATATGTGATAGGATATTTACTAGAGTGGGAGCATCTGATGACTTAGCAAGTGGTCAAAGTACATTTATGGTGGAAATGACAGAGGTGGCAAATATAATTAGGAATGCAACCTCAAAGAGTTTACTAATATTAGACGAAATCGGTAGAGGAACAAGTACGTTTGATGGATTAAGCATTGCGTGGGCAGTAGTAGAGCACATTAGTAATACAAAACTTTTAGGTGCAAAGACATTGTTTGCAACGCATTATCACGAACTTACAGAATTAGAAGGAATGTTACAGGGTGTTAACAATTATTGCATAGCCGTAAAGGAACAAGGTGATGATATTGTTTTTCTAAGGAAAATTGTTAAAGGTGGTGCTGATAAAAGTTATGGTATTCAAGTGGCTAAGCTTGCCGGGGTCCCGGATTCAGTAATTAGTAGAGCTAAGGAACTAGTTATAGAGCTTAGTGATGCAGATATATCTAAGCGCGCCAAGGAAATAGCATTGAACGGTGGAAACAAACCTAAAAAAACAAAATCATTAGATGAGGTAGACTTAACGCAGATGTCACTTTTTGATACGGTTAAAGATAGTGATATTATTGAAGAAATTAAAAATATTGACATTAGTAATCTCACCCCTATTGATGCTTTAAACACAATTTACAGTTTACAGAATAAATTGAAGAATAGATGGTAAAGAATATGGCAAATATCAAAATTTTAGATCAAGACACTATAAATCAAATAGCTGCAGGTGAGGTCGTGGAACGTCCAGCATCTGTGGTTAAAGAGTTGCTTGAAAATGCTATAGATGCAAAGGCCACTGCAGTTACAGTTGAAATTAAAGAAGGTGGAATTTCATTTATTAGAATTACAGATAATGGATGTGGAATTGAAAAAGATGATATATCATTGGCATTTTTAAGGTATTCTACAAGTAAAATAAAGAGCGCATTAGATTTGCTTACGGTTTCCTCGTTGGGATTCAGAGGTGAAGCACTTTCATCCATTGCAGCCGTAGGTATGGTAGAACTTATTACAAAGACAAAGAATTCACTTTCGGGGGTAAGATACACAATCGAAGGTGGAATTGAAAAATCTTGTGAAGATATTGGTGTTCCAGATGGAACAACTTTTATAATTAGAAATTTATTTTTCAATACTCCGGCTAGAAGAAAATTCTTGAAAACACCAACCACAGAGGCTGGTTACATTAGTGATATAGTTGAAAGAATTGCACTATCACATCCAGAAGTTAGTATTAGATTTATTTGCAATAATAAAAGTAAACTACATACTTCGGGAAACGGTTCACTCAAAGATGTAATTTACACAATTTACGGTAGAGAGATAACTAGGAACTTAATTGAAGTAAATGAGAGTTGTGATTTTATGACTCTTACAGGATTTATTGGCAAGCCTGTTATTTCGCGAGGTAATAGAAATTATGAAAGTTACTTTATAAACGGAAGATATATTAAGAGTTCACTTATTTCCAGAGGAATTGAGGATGCTTATAAATCTTTTATGATGCAGCATAAGTATCCATTTACGTGTTTAAATGTTAAGATTAATCAAGATTTGTTGGATGTTAATGTCCACCCTGCAAAAATGGAATTACGTTTCACAAATCAAGAGGAAATTTATCCTTTTATATTTAAAAGTTTAGATAAAATGCTTCATAATAGAGAAATGATTACTGAGGCAAATATAGAGAACACTAAGAAAAATAAAGAAGATAAGGTTCAGATTGCATCTAAAAATAGACCACCGGAACCTTTCGAGAAGACTAGGTTAGCGGAAGGTAAAGAGTTAGCCACTAAGGAAGAAACCACTCCTTTAAAGGAGATTTTAAGAGAGAAACCTAATTATAGTTCTAATGTGGAGAAACCATTAATTCCGTCAGTGGAACCTAATTCAGTGGTGGAAACTAAGGTTGAGGAATCACTCTCAATTACTACTAGGAGTGCTACAGCTATACAGGATACAATAAATAATAAAGAAAAAACTCTTAATGATGAGCCATATCCAGCGCCACAACTACAAAAAATACAGCAGGCGCAAACATCCCAGCAAATGACATTGTTTGACGATAAGTTGCTTAGTGAAAAAGCAAGGCAAAAACATATTCTCGTAGGTCAAGTATTTAATACATATTGGATAATAGAATACGGTGACAAAATGTTTATTATTGACCAGCACGCAGCTCACGAGAAGGTTCTATATGAGAGACTTGTGGCAAGGTATAATAAAAAAGAACCATTATCACAGGAGATTCTACCACCTATTGTATTGTCATTAACTATGCGAGAAGAGGAAATGCTAAAAAACAATATAAAAATGTTTGAAGACTTAGGCTTTGAAATTGAATCTATGGGTGGAAGTGATTATGCAGTAAGAGCAGTACCATATGATTGCTTAAGCATTTCAGACAAAGACTTGCTTATGGAACTTGTTGATGGATTAACAGGTGATTTTGGTTTGAAAGTTAATAACGAATTATTGCTTGAGAAAATGGCTACCATGTCTTGCAAGGCGGCAGTTAAGGGAAATAATAAACTCAGCGAAAGAGAAGCAAATGAATTAATAGATGAACTACTAACGCTGGAGAATCCTTATAATTGCCCTCATGGTAGACCAACAATTATATCTATGACAAAGTATGAGCTAGAGAAGAAGTTTAAACGTGTATTGTAATAAAGGAAAGGCATAGTTTGGTAACGATATGAAAGAACCTTTAATTGTTTTAACTGGACCGACTGCTTCAGGTAAAACAGAGTTATCTGTTGAACTTGCAAAGAAAATTGGTGGAGAAATTATCAGTGCAGATTCTATTCAAGTATATAAATATATTAATGTGGGTTCTGCAAAGGTATCCTATGATGAAATGCAGGGAATCCCACATTATTTAATTGATGAATTGTATCCAGATGAAGAATTTAATATATGCATATTTAAAAATATGGCAAAAAATTACGCAAAGACCATTAGAAGCCATGGCAACATTCCAATAGTTGCAGGTGGTACGGGATTTTATATACAATCTCTATTATATGATGTTACATTTGACGAGGAGGGAAATAACACTAGTATTAGATCGGAACTGGAAGAGGAATGTAAGAAGCATGGATCTTTGCATATGCATGAAATATTAAAGGAAGTAGATTTAGAATCTGCAAATAATATTCATGCAAATAATGTGAAAAGAGTTATTAGAGCTATTGAATTTTATAGAATAAATGGATATCCTATATCAAAACATAATGAAACAGAAAGTAAAAAAACATCACCATATGATTTTCGATATTATGTTTTAAATATGGACAGAAATATATTATACGATAGAATTAATAAGCGTGTGGATTTGATGATAGAGCAAGGTCTTGTAGAAGAAGTGGAAAATTTACTTAAAATGGGCTATTCCAAAGATTTAGTATCTATGCAGGGTATTGGGTATAAAGAGATTATCCAGCACCTTTTAGGAAATAATACATTACAAGAAGCGGTAGATAATATTAAATTAAACACACGACACTTTGCCAAGCGGCAGCTTACCTGGTTTAGAAGAGAAAAAGAAGTAACTTGGATAGACTACGAAAAGTTTGATTTTGATAAAGAAAGAGTACTAAACTTTATTATGGGAAATTTAGGAGAAATAATTTCCTAATGAAAGGATAAAAGATGGCATCAGAAGAGATATACGCAAATTTAGGAATTAATAAAAATGTTTTTGATTTTTCAGAGAAGATTATTGCAGAACTTAAGGAGAGATTTGAAAAAATTGATGAAGTTGCAGAATATAATCAACTTAAGGTTATTAGAGCTATGCAAAAAAATAGAGTGAGTGAAACTCATTTTGAAAGTTCATCTGGGTATGGATATAATGATAGCGGTAGAGATACATTAGAAGCTGTATATGCAGATATCTTCAATACCGAGGATGCCCTTGTGCGTCCTAATTTAGTATGTGGAACTCATGCATTAAATGTTGCATTGTCTGGAAATCTAAGACCAGGAGATGAATTGTTATCTATTTCAGGAAAACCATATGACACTCTGGAAGAGGTAATAGGTATAAGAGAATCAAGAGGCTCACTGAAGGAATATGGAGTTACATATGCACAAGTTGATTTAAAAGAGGATGGTTCATTTGACTTTCAAAAGATAAAAGAAAGTGTTAATGGAAGAACTAAACTTGTAGCTATACAAAGGTCAAAGGGATATCAAACAAGACCTACACTTTCAGTGCGTGCCATTGGCGAAGCAGTTAAATTTATAAAGGATATTGATAAAGACCTTATTGTTATGGTTGATAACTGTTATGGGGAATTTGTTGATACTGTTGAACCCTCAGACTTTGGAGCTGATATGATAGTTGGCTCTTTGATAAAGAATCCAGGTGGTGGTCTTGCACCAATTGGCGGTTATATAGCAGGGACTAGAGCGTGTATTGAAAATGCAGCATTTAGACTTACCACCCCTGGTCTTGGAAAAGAAGTAGGGGCAACTCTTGGTATTACAAAAAGTTTATTCCAAGGATTGTTTATGGCTCCAGTAGTTACATCCTGTGCTCTAAAGGGTGCAGTTTTTGCAGCAAATATATACGAAAAATTGGGTTTTAAGGTGGTTCCTAATGGAAGTGAGCCACGTCACGATATTATTCAGGCAGTTGAATTTGGAAGGCCTGAGGGCGTAATAGAATTCTGTAAGGGGATTCAAGCTGCAGCACCTGTTGATAGCTATGTAACACCGGAACCATGGGAAATGCCAGGATATGATGCAGATGTAATTATGGCCGCAGGAGCATTTGTTCAGGGTTCATCGATTGAACTTAGTGCAGATGGACCAATTAAAGAACCATATGCTGTATATTTTCAGGGTGGACTAACATGGTATCATGCAAAGTTTGGTATAATGATGTCTTTACAAAAATTAGTTGATGCAGGTATTGTCAACTTATAAATATAAAAATTCTGTATACATTATTTTTTATTTGTGCTAAAATTACATCGTATGGCCTTTTACAGCTTGGAGAGTTGTGTGGAGGTTAAATTGATGTATAAAAATCAAAGAATTAAGGATTTACCAGTGAATGAACGGCCTTACGAGAGATGTGTTGCCTTTGGGGCAGAGTGTCTTTCGGATGCTGAACTTCTTGGAATTATTATTAGAACAGGAATTAAGGGCAAACAATCAGTTGACCTAGCCAATGAGATTTTAAAAGCATCTGGAGATGAAGGACTTCTAGGAGTATGTAAAATGCAAAGAGAAGAATTGATGGATATTGCCGGAATTGGTGTAGTTAAATCAGTTCAATTAAAATGTATATTTGAATTGTCTAGAAGAATATCTAAAGCTAATGCTACAAAAAGGATTTCCTTTAATAATCCAAGAACAATTGCCGAATACTATAGAGAAGACTTGCGTCACAAAGACTATGAGAATCTTATGATGTTGGCACTCAATACCAAGTCAGCACTACTTGGTGAATTTAATATTTCTAAAGGAACTGTAAATTCATCAATTGCATCGCCTAGAGAGATTTTTGTGCAGGCATTGCGGGTGAAGGCTGTAAATATTATTCTCATTCATAATCATCCAAGTGGCGATCCAACTCCTAGCAGGGAAGATGAGATTGTGACAAGAAGAATCAAAGATGCAGGAGATATTGTTGGTATTTCACTGATAGACCATATTATAATTGGAGATAATAGTTACATTAGTTTTAGAGAAAAGGAATTATTGTAATCGAAAGGAAAAGGAAGAACTATGGCAGCACACGTTTATGGAGTAGATTTAGGAACTAGCAACATCAAAATGTTTTCGTTAGCAAATAATGGAATAATCAATCAAAAGAATGTTATTGCAATTAAGAATAGAAGTGAAATATTTAGTTATGGAGATCCTGCATTTCAAATGTATGAAAAAGCTCCAGAAAATATTAAGGTTTCTTTTCCAATAAAGTTTGGCGTTATTGCAGATATTCAAAATATGGAAATATTATTCAATTGTTTTTATAAAGAGATCAATGGAGGAAAGGCAGTTACAGGAGCAGATTTTTGTATTGCAGTTCCAACAGATATTACTGAAGTAGAAAAAAGAGCCTTTTATGATGTGATTATGGATGCAAAGGTGAAGTCTAAGAAGATTAGTGTAATAGAAAAGCCTATTGCAGATGCTGTAGGTGTTGGTATTGATGTAAATAGTCCTAACGGACACTTATTGGTAAATATTGGTGCGGATACTACAGAAATTACTGTTATTTCACTGGGCGGTATTGTACTTAGTAAGCTTATTAAAGTAGGCGGCAATAAATTAGATGAAGCAATATGCTCCGTTATCCGTAGGAAATTCAATTTAATTATCGGTTCCAGATCAGCTGAAATTGTTAAGAAAGAACTTGCAGACGCTGTTAATGGCGATGAAAATGAAGTTTGTATGGCATATGGAAGAAATATAGTCACAGGTTTACCAAATGCAAGAGAGATAACAGGAGCCTTAGTACATGAAGGCATCTCAGACTTGCTTCACCAAATAGTAGAAAACATTAAAGTTATACTTGAGAGAACTCCACCAGAACTTACAGCAGATATTTATAATAGAGGTATTTACTTAACTGGTGGTTCAGCAGCTATTAGAAATCTTGATGTACTCATCAAGCAGGAAACAGGACTTGAAGTAAATGTTGCAGATGAGCCATCAGAGTCGGTAATTAGAGGTATTTCTGACATACTTTCATCAGAAGAACTTGTTAAATTAACATATATACCAAGAGAAAAGGAATATGACTAAATCGAGGTTATTATGAAAAAGCGTGACAAAATCAATATACCAACTAAATATGTGATAGGTTTTCTCACTGCTATATGTATAGCATTTGTAGCATTATGTTTAGTAAACGACAATTTTGCAAAACCTATAAAAAATACTGTGGCAACTGTAATTATACCAGTTCAAAAAGGTATGAACTATGTAGGCGGATGGTTTTCGGACAAGGCAGATAATCTTAGAGATATTCAAAGCTTACAAGAAGAAAATAAGGCTCTTAAGGCTGAAAACAGTGAATTAAAATCTGAAAATGTTATCCTAAGTCAACAGCAAAACGAGTTATCTAGACTTCGTGAACTATATGAATTAGATGACATTTATTCAGATTATCCAAAAGTTGCAGCGAGGGTAATTGGAAAAGATACCAGTAACTGGTTTACAGTCTTTACTATTGACAAAGGATCAGATTCTGGGCTTGCAGTAGATATGAATGTAATTGCAGATGGCGGTTTAGTGGGTATAATAACATATGTTGGTAGCAACTATGCAAAGGTTACATCAATTATAAATGATGACAGTAATGTAGGTGCAAAGTTTGCCACCACTTCTGATACATGTATAGTTAGTGGTGATTTGAAATTGATGGAACAGGGATTGATTAAAGTTTCTAATATCAATATCAACGCCAATGTAAAAGAAGGGGATATGTTACTCACTTCATACATAAGTGATAAATTTGTTCCGGGTATCCTAATAGGATATGTAACTACCATTGAGGATGATGCAAATAGATTAACAAAGTCGAGTTATTTAATGCCAGTTGTTGATTTTGCACATCTTGAAGAGGTACTTGTTATTACACAGTTAAAAGAAAATTTTCAGTAGCAAGGTGTAGCTTATGCTTAGAAAGATTATTTATACAATTTTAGTGATATTATTATTCGTTATACAAACAACATTTTCGGGAGCAATTTCATTGGGAAACGTTGCTCCTAATTTAATAATTATTATTGTTTGTATGTATGGATTACTACGAGGTAGAAGAGCAGGCATGTATATAGGTTTTTTTGCAGGCCTGCTTCTCGACGTCTTTTTTGGAATAGGTGATGTTATGGGTATAAATGCCATGATTTTAATGTATATCGGATTTTTAAATGGCATTTTTAATGATATGATTTATATAAAAAATTATCACATACCTGTAATAGCTGTAGCTATCAGTACATTTGCATACGAGTTTTTCTATTATGTATTTGCCTTTATGATTAGAAATAAGTTAGATTTGCCATATTATCTAAGACATATAATTATACCAGAGATAGTGTATACAGTATTTGTCACATTGTTCCTATTTAAGATAATCCTATGGATAGATAGTAAAATAGAGAAATATGAAAAAAGAGGTGAAAAATCCGTTGATTAAAGAATTATTAGAAATTGTATGGGGATTTGTTAAGTCAAGAATATTTATACTAACACTAATATGTTTTGGGTTATTTTCTATATTGATATATAGAGTATTTAATCTACAGATAGTCAATTCAGAGAAGTATGCCTCTGAGTATAATCAAAAGAGCGAAAGAACCCGTTTCTACAGAGGAACTAGGGGCAATATTTATGATGCAGATGGCAATTTGTTGGCATATAATAAGCCGACCTATGCTGTTACATTGGAGGATACAATTGATAGTTCAAGTAAAAAAAATGCACAATTAAATGACATTGTGCATACTACTATTGGACTTATTGAAAAAAATGGAGATTTTATCATAAGTGATTTTGCTTTAGTTATAGATGATGCTGGTGGAATTTCATTTAATGAATCTTATTCTGAAACCAGTAGGATTAGATTCTTAAAAAATATTTATGGTGAAGATTTAGATACCGAGGATGTAAGGCATTCAGAAGAATCAGCAAGAACTACCTTTGAATATCTACGGGACGAGCGTTATAAAGTAACGGATGAATCGTATACAGATGAAGAAGTATTGAAAATTATAATGATTAGATATAATCTTTCACTAAATAGTTATCAAAAATATATATCTACCAATATAGCCAATAATGTATCTGAAAATACTGTAGTGGCTATATATGAAAATGCAGCAAAGATTCCAGGTGTTAAGATCGAGGAAGATACGGTTCGTGTATACAATAATAGTACTTATTTTGCACATATCTTAGGCTATACAGGTAAGACTTCAGAGGATGAAATGGTAGCATTAAATGATCAAATATCAGATGATACAATTCCATACCAGTTGAATGATATTGTGGGTAAGAGTGGAGTAGAAGCTACATATGAGACCTTTCTTGCAGGCGCGAAAGGTTATGACAAGGTAATTGCTGATAACACAGGTAAGGTTTTAAGTGTAGACGAGTATGTTGAACAGGGTTCAGGAGATGATGTCTATTTAACAATAAAGTCAGATTTGCAGATTGGAATTTATCATATTATTGAAGAACATTTAGCTGGAATACTCATGGATAAAATTGTTAATCATGAATTATCCAAAAAAGATATAGAGGAATGGTATATTTCCATTAAATCCGTATATTTTCAGATGATAAATAATAATGTGGTAGATTTATCTCATTTTAACAACGAAAAGGCTACTGAAAACGAAAAAAATGTTTATGCTGCAATGGATGCAAGCAGGACACAAGTGATTTCTAATATAGAAAACGAATTATATAACGACGATTCAGCAGCATTATCATATTTAACAGAGGAATTAAATGCGTATTATACATTCATATTTAATAGACTAGTTCTTGATGGAGTTATACAAAAGGATAATATTCCAGATAGTGATGCAGTATATGCAAGTTGGATGAGAGATAGTATTTCACTAAGGACTATTTTAAAGTACTTAGTTGCAAACAATCTTTTGGATACATCATTGTTGCCGATTACCGGAGAATATTTATCTTCAGAAGAAATATATGAAGCTCTAGTTATATATATTAAAGATTTACTTGAAAATGACAAAGCTTTTACAAAACTAATATACAAATACTTGATTAACTATGGTACTATTTCAGGCAGTCAGGTTTGTATGCTGCTTTTTGATCAGGGCGTGTTAGAATTTGATGAACAGATATATAACGGACTCAGAAATGGTATGTATAGTCCATACAATTTTATGATGGATCAAATAGAGTCTTTAAAAATCACACCGGCTCAAATCGCGCTTACTCCATGTTCGGCATCATGTACCATTGTAGATCCAGATACAGGTAATGTACTTGCAATGGTTTCTTATCCAAGTTATGATAACAACATTTTCTCAGGGTATATAGATTCAGTTTATTGGCAACAATTAAGTGAGGATTTATCTAGCCCATTATATAGTAGAGCAACAAAGATGCGTACGGCACCGGGATCTACATTTAAGATGTGTTCGGCAATTACAGGTCTTGAAGAGGGTGTTGTGGATACTTACAGCACGATTTCTTGTACAGGATTATATGAAACAGTTCAACCATCACCAAGATGTTGGATTTTCCCAGGATCTCATGGTGCAATTACTATTAGTAGAGCTATTGAAGTCTCTTGTAACTACTTCTTCTATGAGGTGGGTTATAGAGTCTCTAGCAAATTATATGGTGCATTTAACGAAAAAAGTGGTCTAGATAAGTTAAAGATTTATGGCGAAATGCTTGGACTCACAAGTAGGTCAGGTGTTGAGATAGAAGAATATGCACCATTATTTACAGATAAAAATGTTATTGCTTCATTTATTGGTCAAGGTACAAACAGTTTTACAGGTGTACAGCTTGCAAGATATGTTAATACTATTGCAGCAGATGGCTTAAATAGTGAATTGACACTTATTTTATCGGTAAAGGATGCGAATGGGGATACTCTTCCTAAAATCGAGAAAAACCAAACTCAAATAGATGTTTTACCTTCGACGATAACTACAGTAAAGAAGGGAATGGAACGTGCGGGTGACTCTTATTCGGCATTTAGAAATTTATCATTTAGTGTAGCGGCTAAAACTGGTACGGCTCAGGAAAATTCCAATTATCCTGATCATGCTCTTTGTATTGGTTTTGCACCAGCCCAAGACCCTGAAATCAGTTTCTCCGTAAATATTCAATATGGATACAAATCATCATATGCGGTATCTCTTTCTAGTGATGTTTTGAAATACTACTTTGGCGAAATAACCTTAGATCAAGTAATGGATGGAGATGCGAATGGTCCAAAGGTTGATGGTGGAGGTAGTGCAAGTGTTGGAGCAGCAGTTGAGGATGCACAAAATTAGTTTTTTCAACAAATTTTACGTAACTAATAATATATTTGACGATTTATAGTTTTTCGGTTAAAATACATTCGGAAGGATGGGTGAACTGTGAAAAATTTATGCATGATTAAAGGTAATAAGTTCGGAATCATTGTTTCAATAAAGGAAGAAAGTGATTTTGAGGCAGTTAAAGAAGAAATAATATTAAAAATAAAGGATTCTTCAAAGTTTTTTAAAAGCGCTTCAGTTGCCATAACTTTTGAAGGAAAACGATTATCAACGCAGGAACAGCAGGAAATAGTTGATATTATTTCTGCCAATTCCGATTTGAATATTGTATGTATCTTGGATAGTGCTGATGAAGAAAAATACAAAGTTGCCGTAGAGACAGTTATGAACCCACCTAAAGAAGTGACTGTTTCCAATGAAGAAATTACGGAGGCGGCTCTTTCGGGAATTACAGGTGGTCAGTTTTATAGAGGAACTCTTAGGAGTGGACAAGTTCTTGAAAGTGATTCAAGTATTGTTATTTTAGGTGATGTGAATCCAGGCGCAAAGATAATTTCTGGAGGAAGCGTGGTTGTTCTTGGTTCAGTTAAAGGAACCATTTACGCAGGTATTTCTGGAGACGCAGCGGCATTCGTTGTAGGATTAGATATGTTTCCACAACAAATAAGAATTGGTGATACTATTGCTAGATGTTCAGACAAGCCAAAGAAGTCATCAAAACCAGAAACCAAGATAGCATATGTAGATGATGGAAATATTTATATAGAACCTTTATCAAAAGAGGTTCTTAATGATATAAAATTATAATGAAGTTAATGCTTATATAGCAGGATGGAGGAAATTATGAGTGAAGTTATCGTTGTAGCATCGGGTAAAGGCGGTGTTGGCAAGACTACTACATCAGCAAATGTTGGAACAGGTCTAGCAAAACTTAACAAGAAAGTAGTATTAATAGATACAGATATAGGTCTTAGAAACCTTGATGTTGTTATGGGACTTGAAAATCGTATCGTTTATAATTTAGTAGATGTTGTAGAAGGAAATTGTCGTCCAAAGCAGGCAATGATTAAAGATAAGAGATATCCAAATCTTTATTTATTACCTTCAGCACAAACTAGGGATAAATTAAGCGTAACACCTGAGCAGATGAAGGATCTTGTTGCAGAGTTAAAGGAAGAATTTGATTACATAATTCTTGATAGCCCAGCTGGTATTGAACAGGGCTTTAAGAATGCAATTGCTGGCGCTGATAGGGCATTAATTGTTACAACTCCAGAAGTGTCTGCAATTAGGGATGCTGATAGGATTATAGGATTATTAGAAGCAAACGAGATGAAAAAGGTTGACTTGATTGTTAATAGAATCCGCATGGATATGGTGAAAAAAGGTGATATGATGTCTATAGAAGATGTTCTTGATATCTTAGCGATTGATTTAATCGGTGCAGTACCTGATGATGAAAATATCGTTATCGCAACTAACCAGGGTGAACCACTTGTTGGAAATGATACACTTCCTGGACAAGCCTATTTGAATATTTGTCGTCGTATAATTGGTGAAGAAGTTCCTATCCTTGATCTTACAGCTGGAAATGGCTTTTTTGCTAAAATTGGCAAATTTTTTAAGAAGAATTAAGGAGGTAAAAAATGAGCGTATTTGATATTTTTAAAAAGAAGTCATCAAGCAATGTTGCAAAGGATAGACTTAAACTTTTACTTGTTTCAGATAGAGCTAATTGTTCTCCTGAAATTATGGAAATGATTAAGAATGATATTATTAAAGTAATAGCAAAATATATGGAGATTGATTCAGAGGGTCTTGATATTCAAATTACTCAGACTGAATCAGAGGGTTCAAATGGAAATGTTCCTGCCCTTATTGCTAACATTCCAATCAAGGAAGTTAAGCATAATTCATAAATCCATATAATGGAGTAGTTATGGCGAACTTATATAAAAGAGCTCTTGAAAAACTAAAATCATATCAAAAAAGATACTTTAACTTCAGATTATTTATTTGGCTTATTGCCATAAACATTCTTAGTGTTAATGTTATCGCAAGTGCTACTACATCAAGCATCTACGAGATTAAACAGATTGCAGGTATTATTGTAGGCGGCACAGCAATGTTAATTATTGCACTGATTGATTACAATTTCATATTAAAATTTTATTGGCTGATATATTTACTGAATTTAGCTCTTTTAGTTGCAGTTAAAATATTTGGTGAAAATCATAAAGGTGCCCAAAGATGGATTGACTTTGGAATTGTACAGATACAGCCATCCGAATTTGCAAAGATATTTATAATTTTATTTTTTGCCAAGCTACTAATGAAATATAAGGATAAAATAAACACATTTAAGACGATTTTTATAGTTGGATTGTTATTTGTAATTCCACTATTACTTGTATATAAACAACCAGATTTATCAACAAGTATTGTTATAATTTTCATATTTTGTGTTATAATGTATATAGCTGGATTAAGTTACAAGATAATAGCTGGATTTTTTGTTGCAGCAGTTCCTGTAGTTATGATTGTTATTTACTTGTTATTACAGCCAAATCAAAACATTATTGATGAATACCAATTTAATCGTTTGATAGGTTTTTATGATGAAGATAATGAGATTGCTCAAAAAATCAACTATCAGCAAGACAATTCCGTGATGGCAATAGGTTCAGGCGGGCTTTGGGGAAAAGGCTTGAATAATGATAGTGAGGATAGTGTTAAAAATGGTAACTATATTTCAGAGGCTCAAACCGATTTTATTTTTACAATTGTTGGTGAAGAGTTAGGATTTGTTGGAACAGTCTCAGTTATAGTTCTCATAGGACTTATTACTTTTGAATGTTTTTATACTGCGGCCCACGCTCCGGATTTGGCAGGTCGAATAATATGTTGCGGTGTGGGAGCCCTTATAGCGTTTCAAGCGTTTGTCAATATTGGAGTTGCCACGAGATTATTACCCAATACTGGAATTCCACTACCATTTGTTAGTTATGGATTAAGTTCATTACTTAGTTTATTCATTGGTATGGGTGTTGTGTTTAACGTGGGACTTCATCATAAAAAGATTTTATGACAAGCTTTATACAGGAGGTTAAACATGAATATCGGACTGATAGCACATGATTCAAAGAAAAAATTATTACAAAATTTTTGCATAGCTTATAAAGGAATATTATCAAAACATGAGCTGTATGCTACTGGAACAACTGGAAGGTTAGTAGAAGAAGTAACTAATTTAAATGTTCATAAATTTCTTCCAGGCCACCTTGGTGGAGAAAGTCAATTTGGTTCTCAAATAGAAAGTAATGAAATGGATATGGTCATTTTTATGAGAGATCCACTTAATAAACGTACACATGAGCCAGATATAACGAATATTTTCAAATTGTGCGATATCCATAATATTCCTCTGGCTACTAATGTAGCAACTGCTGAGATGCTGATTATTGGTCTTGACAGAGGAGATCTTGCTTGGCGTGAACTATACAAATAATATTTAATGTATCCCAGAGAGATAATCTGGGATACATTTTTTATTCTAGTAATAAACTTGACTAACCCCCCTTATAATGGTATAAATTATATGGTTTATTGTGCTCATATGCTAGAAGTTAATTGGCATATGTAGATTGGAGGATAAAATGTCAGACATACAAAAATCAGATATTACAATGTCGATAGCACCATTAAAAATAGCCGCACTTGAAGGTTGTATGGTCCTTGCTAAAAAAGTAGATAGAGATTTATTCGAATTGAGAAAGAAAAGAGTTATAGAAAATCAATCACCTATTGAATTCAAGGGATATCAAAGTGAATCATACCTTTTAAAATGCCATTGCCCAAGATTTGGCTCTGGAGAAGCAAAAGGTGTAATAGATGAATCGGTTCGTGGAGATGATGTATTTATTATGGCGGATGTATGTAATCATAGTTTGACATACTCTGTTTGTGGACACTTAAACTATATGTCGCCAGATGACCATTATCAGGATTTAAAAAGAATTTGCGCAGCATCAATGGCCGCAGCAAAAAGAGTAAATGTTATTATGCCATTTATGTATGAAAGTAGACAACATAAAAGAACAGGCAGAGAATCACTAGATTGTGCAATGGGACTTCAAGAACTAACAAATATGGGAGTTCAAAATATTATTACTTTTGATGCTCACGATCCAAGGGTGGTAAATTCTATTCCACTTCGTGGATTTGATAATTATATGCCTACATATCAATTTATAAAAGCAATCTTAGAGGTTGATAAGGACCTTAAAATTGACAATGAACACCTTATGGTAGTTAGTCCTGATGAAGGAGCTATGAGTAGGGCTGTATATTTTTCAAATGTTCTTGGTGTTGATATGGGAATGTTCTATAAACGTAGAGATTATTCAACTATTGTTAATGGAAAGAATCCAATTGTAGCTCATGAATTTTTGGGTTCAAATGTAGAGGGCAAGGATATTATTATTGTAGATGATATGATTTCCTCAGGCGAATCAATGTTAGATGTAGCTAAGAAAATTAAAGATAAAGGTGCAAGAAAAGTATTTATTTGTACTACATTTGGTTTATTCACAGATGGTATGGAAAAGTTTGATGAATTCTATGATAATGGATATTTTGATTATGTTATTACAACTAACTTAAATTATAGAAATCCAAGTTTACTAGAAAAGAGATATTACTTAGAAGCGGATATGAGTAGATTTTTAGCTATAATCATTGATACATTAAATCATGATATGTCCACAGGCGCTGTTCTTTCTCCAACGGAGAGAATTAAAACGTTAATGGATGAATATAATCGTGGTATTATAAAATAAAACCGAAAGGTATTTTTGGAATGGAACAAAATAGAGGTCATCATATAAAAAAAGTAAATAGTGACTCCATAGCTGAAGAATTAGGAATTGAAGCAGGAGACAGTCTTTTGGCCATTAATGGAGAAGAGATTGAAGATATATTTGATTATCATTATATGATAAATGACCAATATATAGAGGTCCTGATAAGAAAAAGTGATGGAGAAGAATGGATTCTTGAAATCGATAAGGAATATGATGAGGATTTAGGTATTGAGTTTGAGCAAGGACTTATGGACGATTATAAGTCGTGTACAAACAAATGTATGTTTTGCTTTATTGATCAGATGCCAAAGGGCATGAGAGAGACATTGTATTTTAAAGATGATGACTCTAGATTATCTTTCTTACAAGGGAATTATATTACGCTTACAAATATGAAAGATAAGGATATTGAAAGAATTATAAAATATCATTTATGTCCTATTAACATATCAGTTCATACAACAAATCCAGATCTAAGATGCAAAATGTTGCACAATAGATTTGCTGGAGATGCACTGAAAAAAATTGATACTTTGTCTGAAAATTGTATTGAGATGAATGGTCAAATTGTTTTGTGCAAAGGTGTGAACGATAAAGATGAGCTAAAAAGAACTATAGAAGATTTATCAAAGTATTTACCTCATATGAGAAGTGTCTCAGTTGTTCCTTCGGGACTTACAAAATTTCGAGATGGACTTTACCCTCTAGAATTGTTCAAGAAGGAAGATGCTTGTGAGATTATAGATTTAATTGAAAGCTATCAAAACGATTTTTATGATAAATTCGGTTTGCATTTTATACAAGCTTCGGATGAATGGTATATTTTAGCCGAAAGAGATTTTCCAGAAGAAGAAAGATATGATGGATATATCCAATTGGAAAATGGCGTAGGAATGATGCGATTACTGCAGGATGAATACATAGAAGCTTTGGAGGCTGTAGAAAATTTTAGCGAAAAGAGAAGTGTCTCTATAGCAACAGGCACTTTAGCCTATGATTTGATTTTTAAACTTGCGGAAATGACACAGAATAAATTTCCAACAGTTGAGATTAAAGTATATAAAATATACAATGATTTCTTTGGTCATTCCATTACCGTTTCGGGATTGCTTACAGGCCAAGATATCAAAAAGCAACTTCTTGAAAAGGAACTTGGAGATAAACTTATCCTTCCAGGGAATGTTCTAAGAAGTGGAGAAGATGTATTTTTAGATGATATGCATCTTAAGGAACTTGCAGATTCGCTACAAACACAGATTTGTGTAGCAAAATCTTCAGGAAAAGATTTACTGAATAATATTTTGTATGATGTTTTGTATGACAAGTCATATAATGAAGCAAACTATGTTTATGTTAAATGCTTTCCAGATAGAAAGTTAGGAGAAAAATATGAGTAAACCAGTAGTTGCCATAGTAGGTAGACCAAATGTAGGAAAATCAACTCTTTTTAATGCTTTGGCAGGAGAGCAAATTTCTATAGTAAAAGACACCCCAGGTGTAACAAGAGACAGAATTTATGCAGAGGTTAATTGGTTAAAATATAATTTTACATTAATTGATACTGGTGGTATTGAGCCAGACAGCAGTGATATTATTTTATCTCAGATGCGAGAGCAAGCAGAGATAGCCATTGCTACTGCAGATGTAATAATCTTTATAGTTGATGTTAAGCAAGGATTAGTTGATAGTGATTCCAAAGTAGCAGATATGCTTAGAAGAAGTCATAAGCCAGTAGTGTTATGTGTTAATAAAGTGGATAACTTTGATAAACAACAGTCTGATGTATATGAATTTTATAATCTTGGAATAGGTGATCCTGTTCCAGTTAGTGCCATTGCTAAACTTGGAATAGGTGATATGTTAGATGAAGTAACAAAATTCTTTGATGAAATCAATTATACAGATGAAGAAGATGATAGACCTAGAATTGCTGTTATAGGTAAACCAAATGTAGGAAAATCTTCTCTCATTAACAAGCTTTCAGGAGAAAATAGACTTATAGTTTCAGATATAGCAGGAACAACAAGGGATGCTGTTGATACTGTAATAAAAAGAAATGATAAAGAGTATGTATTTATTGATACTGCTGGACTTAGAAGAAAGAGTAAGATTAAAGAAGAATTAGAAAAATTCTCTATTATCCGTTCAGTTACTGCAGTTGATAGAGCTGATGTTGTAGTTGTTATGATTGATGCCATTGAAGGTGTTACGGAACAGGATGCAAAGATTGCAGGTATAGCTCATGATAGAGGAAAGGGTATTATCATTGCTGTTAATAAATGGGATGCCATTGAGAAGAATGATAAAACAATTTATGAATATACTAGAAATGTTAAGGATATTCTTTCCTTTATGCCTTATGCAGAAATTATATTTATTTCAGCAAAGACAACTCAAAGAATTGGAAAATTATTTGACCTAATTGATGTAGTTATTGAGAATTCTACATTAAGAGTTGGTACTGGCGTACTTAATGAAATTATGGCAGAGGCTGTAGCAATGCAGCAGCCTCCAACAGATAAAGGAAAAAGACTGAGACTTTACTATATAACAGAGGTTTCTGTAAAGCCACCTACGTTTGTAATTTTTGTAAATTATAAAGAATTAATGCATTTTTCATATATACGTTATATTGAAAATAGAATAAGAGAAGCCTTTGGTTTTAAGGGTACTCCTTTAAAGTTTATTATTAGAGAACGTAAGGAAAAAGAGCAATAAAAAACAGTGAATATAGGAGATAATGAAATGTACGATATATTATATAGAGTTCTTGCTATAATTATAGGATATGTTTTTGGTTTATTTCAAACCGGATATTTATATGGAAGGATGAATAATATAGATATTAGAGAGTATGGTAGTGGTAATGCAGGTACGACCAATGCAATGAGAGTACTTGGAAAAAAAGCAGGTATCATTACTTATTTTGGAGATGCACTAAAAGGTGTTTTTTGTGGACTTTTTATTAGACTTGTATTCGATTTAGGTATAGGATTAGATTTGTCCTTTGTATTTGTATTAGTATTATACGGTGGACTTGGAGTTGTATTAGGTCATAACTTCCCATTTTATATGAATTTTAAAGGTGGAAAGGGCATAGCAGCAACCTCAGGAGTTATTGTGTCATTACTAGATTGGAAATTAATAATCATTGCGGCAGTTGCATTTTTTGGGATTGCATTTATTTCTAAGTATGTTTCACTTGGATCTATTTGTATGGTTATCTTATTCTTTGGATTCACTGTACTATTTGGACAATTAGATATGTTGCCAATTAGTAATTCAGCTCATGCCGTTGAAACGTATATATTAGTTTTTCTTATGAGTGCGTTAGCAATTTTTAAGCATAGAGAAAATATTAAAAGATTACTTAATGGAACAGAGAGAAAAATCGGCGAAAAGAAGAATGATTAGGAGGCTATTATGGCAAACATAGGTATATGTGGCTGTGGAGCTTGGGGCATAGGTTTGGCCGTTTTATTAAATAATAATGGACATAATGTCACCATGTGGTCTGCAGTAAAAAAAGAAGTAGAAATGCTTACAAATGATAGGGAAAATACTGTTAGTTTAAAGGGTGTAAAACTTGCATCTTCAATAGATATTACAGATTCTCTCAAGTGCGTATGTACAGATAAAGACATTGTCATTATGGCAGTTGCATCTAAGTATACGAGGCAAACAGCAACAAATATGTCTCAGTATGTAAGAGAAGGACAGATTATTGTTAATGTTGGTAAGGGTATTGAAGATGAAACATTAATGACTTTAACTGATATTATTAGCGAGCAAATACCACAGGCTGATGTTACAGTTTTGTCTGGGCCAAGTCACGCAGAAGAAGTAGGCAGAGGTATACCGACTACTTGTGTTGTTGGCGCAAATACAAAAACTACAGCTGAATTCATACAAGAAGTTTTTATGAGCAATGTGTTTCGTGTATATACAAGTCCTGATATTTTAGGAATTGAAATAGGAGGTTCCCTAAAAAATGTTATCGCTCTAGCAGCTGGAATGGCTGACGGATTAGGATTTGGTGATAATACAAAAGCTGCATTGATTACGAGAGGTATTGCTGAAATAGGCCGCCTTGGTGTAAAAATGGGCGCTTGTGCTCAAACCTTTGCAGGTCTTTCAGGAATGGGCGATTTGATTGTCACATGCGCTAGCGCACATAGCAGAAACCGCAGAGCAGGATATCTAATAGGTAAAGGAAAAACTATGGATGAAGCTATGGCAGAGGTTAATCAAGTGGTAGAAGGTGTTTACAGCGCACGAGCAGGCCTTAAATTATCTAAGAAATATGACATTTCAATGCCAATAATTGAGCAGGTAAATAAGGTTCTATTTGAAGACGCAAATGTTAAAGATGCTGTTAACGAATTGATGCTTCGTGATAAAACAAGCGAAATATCAGATGAAAACTGGAAATAAATAAAATGGGACGGAAGAAAAATGGCAATAATTAAGAAATACAATCCAAATAATATTTACATATCAGGCAGGCTGAATAATCGTTTGAAAACTATTGAAAATTACCCTCTTACAATAGTAGAAACACCTACAGGTTTTGGCAAAACAACAATTGTAAGAGAGTATCTAAAAATAAATAACATTAAATATATATGGTTTAATATTGATACATCTGACAAAGGGCAGTTCTTTTTAGATTTTTCAAAAAGGATGGAATCAGTAAGTGAAAATTGCGCAAGAATCCTTAGAACAATGGGATTCCCTAAAGATAGTGATTCTGCTGCTATAATTGCAAAAGCTTTGATGGATTTGGAATTCAGAGAAAAAACAATATTGGTGATTGATAATTACCACTTAATTTGTGATGAAAATTTTAATTGTGTTATGAAGGATTTGTCCCAAAGTGGGAATGTCAATTTTTCTATTTGTTGTTTGACACAAGCCATTACTTCCAATATTACATTTGATTTGATATTAAAGAAGAAATTAAATTACCTAAGCAAAGGTGATTTTGAACTTAACCAAGAAGAAATTATTGAGTATTATAAAAATTGTGGTATAAAGCTTGAAAATGAAGAGGCGGAGTTTCTATATCAATATACGGAAGGTTGGATAAGTGCGTTATATTTACAAATGTTAAGTTATGCAGCTACAAACAAATTTGAGCCAACAGTTAGTGTGGATAATCTTGTTTGTAAGGATATTTGGGACAATTTGAATCGTAAAGAGCAAGATTTCCTTATATCCATGAGTGTTTTCCATAATTTTTCTTTTAGACAGTCGATAGAGGTGGCTGGAGATATAATATCTGAGGACGAAATAGACAAGCTTCTTGGCAATAATGCATTTATAAAATACGATTCTAAGTCAAGAAAGTATTATATTCATTCAATTCTTAGATACTTCCTTGAAATTGAATTTGAAAAATTAGATCCATTGTTTAAGAAAAAGATTTATAAAGGTGCTGGGGATTGGTTCTCAGTAAACGAAGAATATTTCAATGCAATAAAATTTTATTACAAAATTAATGATTATGAATCTATTCTTAAAATGAATTATACTGGTAAAGTTATTATTCCAGAGATGAATTATGGTAATAAGGAACTATTTATTAATATAGTTTTAAATGTTCCAGAAGATTTGAAAATGAAATATTGTCGTAAGTTTTTAATATTTGTCATGGCATTATTTGTTTATAACGAGAGAGATACGTTTTCACATCAATGTCAACATATGAAAAAACTTATTATGGAAAATAATGAACTAAGTGAAATTGAAAAAGAGGCTACAATTGGTGAAAGTATGCTTCTTAATGCTCTAATTCACTTTAATGATATATTTAAAATGAAGGAAATATATATAGAAGCATTTGATAAACTTAGAACGCCATCAAAATTGTTTGACGGAAGAAATAGTATTACATTTAACAATCCTAGTCCCCTTTGCGCATATCATTCAAAACCAGGAAATTTAGACAATGAGATTGAATGCTTGGATGAAACAATGCCATATTTCTATAAGTTGTTCCATGGGGCAGGAAAAGGTACGGAAGCCCTTATGCGTGCTGAGGCCTTACTTAATAGAGGATTATTTGACGATGCAACAATTCTCTGTGAGAAAGCTAAGTATATGGCTGAAACAAGAGATGAGGCAGAAACATATATATCAGCTGTTTTTGTATTATCTCGTATTAATTATTTTAAGGCAGATTATGTTAGCCTGAACAATAATATTGAACTAATAAAGAAAAAGATTGAGAACACAGGAAGATTTGATTTGATAAATATGGCCGATATGTGTGAGGGATATTTAAGAGTAGCTCTTGAAAGTCCTGAACTTGTGCCATCGTGGCTCAAAGACCATGTTTCTATAGAGAAATTCACAAGAATTCATTCCTTAGGTTTTGCAAATTTAATTTACGCAAAATATCTTATCCAAAAGGAGAGATATAGTAATTTCTTAGCTATTAGCGGTCAAATGTTAGGTATTTCTAATATATTTAATAACTGTATGTATAAGATTTATACATACATATATTTAGCAATAACTAAAAATATATTAAAGAGTTATGATAAGGCTATAGATTTTTTAACTGAGGCAATAAATCTTGCAAAGGAAGATAATATTATAATTCCTTTTGTTGAAAATTATAACGGAATATATCAGGTAATTGACTCTATAAGAGATGAAGACAGTTTAGAATTTAGACGTGAAGTTAAGAAATATTCAAAGAAATATGCAAAAGGGTTGCGAGCATCTACAAAGGCATCCAAGAACGATCAAAGCTATGGACTAACGAAGAGAGAGCTTGAGGTTGCAAAATTGGCAGCAAAGAGATTCACTAATAAAGAAATCGCAGATATGCTTTTTATTGCTGAAAGCACAGTGAAATCAAATCTTAAGGTTGTATTTAGTAAGCTTAATATTAATTCACGTGGTGAGCTAAAGAACTATTTTGAGTAAAAAAGGAATACAAGCATTAAAAGAATAGACTTATTATACCCCAAAAAGTGGGATGAAAAGAAATTCTAAATATGAGATAATACTTATTAAAGTAGGAGGCTTCGTTATGTCCATTATCGAAAAAGTTATACCATTTGAAGATTATAGAGTTTTAGTTGAATTAGGTAATGGTAATGCTATAATTCTCAATTTTGAAACAAAATTAAATACAGTTAGATTTAACTGCATTGAGAATAAAGATATATTCCGTAAAGTATACACAGATGGATATTCTATTTTGTGGAATGGTGGTAAGTTACGTGTTAGTATAGGTGAAATGATGGAAATTCTACAAGATACCCGTTCACTATTTAAGGTTGTTTAGATTTCTTATCTTTGGAGAGAATCTCATATGGAGGTTCTCTCCTTTTAAGTGAGTTTAGAAAGAGGACATTTATGGAAGAAAAAATAACTAAAAGAATGAAGGAAAAAGGAAAAAGTAAATTGTTTAGAATGGTCTTTGGAAGAACATTTTTTCTTGCCTTTGCTGTATCCATTCAAATTGCCATACTATTAATATTTATATATTGGTTGTCAGAATATTTTGTATATTTTTATTCAGTGAGTACTATTTTATCGATTATATTAGCAATACATATTACTGGACGAGATATAAATCCATCATATATAATTGCTTGGCTTTTTATGGTTTTACTTGTACCAGTACTTGGGGGGTCATTTTATGTTCTTATTAAAATACACCCTTCAACTTATAAGATAAAGAAAAAGCTGAATATAATACTTGCAGATTCAAGAAAATATATACCAACAAACAAAAAGTTAATGGAAGATTTAAAAAGTGATGATGAATTATATGGTTTAGCAAATTATATAGATAATTATGGTGGCTATCCTGCATATAAGAATACATCAGTTAAATATTTTTCATCAGGTGAAAATAAATTTGAATCAATGCTTGAAGAGTTAGAGAATGCAAAGGAATTTATATTTCTTGAGTACTACATTGTGGATGAGGGTATAATGTGGGATGCAATCCTTGAAATATTATGTAGAAAGGTCAAGGAGGGTGTGGAAGTAAGATTTATGTACGATGGTATGTGTACCCTCAATTTACTACCTCAAAATTATCCAAGATTTATAAGAGAATTTGGTATTAAATGTAAGGTGTTTTCGCCTATACGTCCTGCAATTTCTTCTCATCAAAATAACAGAGATCATAGAAAAATCCTTGTCATTGATGGCAAAACAGCATATACAGGAGGCATCAATTTAGCTGATGAATATATAAATGCTGTTAAAAAATTTGGACATTGGAAAGATACTGCGGTTATGCTGAAGGGAGAGGCTGTAAGAAATTTCACAGTTATGTTTTTACAAAACTGGAATATCTCAGAGGAAACAGTAGAAGATTTTTCACCATATTTACGAGAGTACAAGGTATCCTCTACAGGATATGTCATACCATATGGAGACAGCCCATTTGATCATGAAAATGTTGGTGAGCTAGTATATATGGATATATTAAACAATGCTAGAGACTATGTCCACATAATGACACCATATCTTATTTTGGATAATGAAATGATATTGTGTATGGAATATGCAGCAAAACGAGGGGTTGATGTTAGACTTATTTTACCTCATGTTACAGATAATCCTTCTGCTTATACACTTGCTAGGAACCTATATCCAAGATTAATTCAGAGGGGAATTAAAATTTATGAGTATACTCCGGGATTTGTACACGCAAAAGTTTTTGTAAGCGATAATAAAAAAGCTGTAGTAGGTACTATAAACATGGATTATAGGAGTATGTATCTCAATATGGAATGTGCTTGTTATTTCCAAGATATGAATGAAGTAAGTGAGGTTGAAAAAGACTTTGCTTGTACACTGGCTATGTGTGAAGAAATCACATTAGATAATTGTAAAAAATATAGTGTTGTGAAACAAAAAATAGGCAAAATTTTATGGTTATTTTCTCCACTGATGTAAATATTGCAATTGTTTTTTATTTGTGCAAAACCTAAAATCTGTTTACATTTTTTGAAAATAGGTGTATATTCTTAGACTATAGAAGTATTACTTGAACGAAAGGAGCGATTACGATGGAAAAAAAACCATTTGTAACACTAGACCAAATTAAAGAGATAACAAAAACTTACCCAACACCTTTTCATATTTATGATGAAAAGGGTATTAGAGAAAATGCAAAAAAGGTTAAGGATGCCTTTTCATGGAATAAAGGTTTTAGGGAGTATTTTGCTATAAAGGCAAATCCAAATCCATTTCTTATTTCGATTTTAAAGGAATATGACTGTGGTGTGGATTGTTCGTCAATGGCTGAATTATATATGGCAGAGAAGATGGGATTTTCAGCTAAAGATATGAAAGATGGAATTATGTTTTCATCTAATGCGACCCCAGCCGAAGAATTTGTTTATGCAAAGGAGCTAGGCGCAATTATTAATCTTGATGATTTTACACATATTGATTATCTAGAGAAAACTGCAGGATTGCCTGATAGAATATGCTTAAGATTTAATCCGGGTGGAATGTTTAGAATTAGTACAACTATAATGGACAACCCTGGTGATGCAAAATACGGATTTACTAAGGAACAGTTAATCGAAGGATATAAGATTTTAAAAGAAAAAGGCGTAAAGACATTTGGTCTTCATGCATTTCTGGCAAGCAATACAGTTACAAATGAATATTATCCAACACTTGCTAAGACTTTATTCGAGGTAGCATTAGAGATTAAAGAGAAAGCAGGAGTGGAGTTATCATTTATAAATCTTTCAGGTGGAATTGGCATCCCTTATAAGCCAGATCAACAGCCAAATGACATTGCTATTATTGGTGAAGGTGTAAGGAAGGTATATGAAGAAATTCTTGTACCAGCTGGTCTTGGAGAAGTAGCTTTATTTACAGAGTTAGGTCGTTTTATGATGGGACCTTTCGGTGAATTAATCACAAGGGCAATTCACGAAAAACATATATACAAGGAATATATTGGTTGCGATGCATGTGCTTGTAATCTTATGCGCCCAGCTATGTATGGAGCTTATCATCATATAACTGTTTTAGGAAAAGAGAACGCGTCATGTGATTATAAGTATGATATTACAGGTTCCCTCTGTGAAAATAATGATAAATTTGCTATTGATCGTATGCTTCCAAAGATTGAAATTGGAGACTATTTAGCAATTCACGATACAGGTGCACATGGATCTGCTATGGGGTATAATTATAACGGAAAGCTTCATAGCGCAGAACTTCTTCTTAAGGAAGATGGAAGCGTTCAGATGATTAGAAGAGCACAGACGATAGAAGATTATTTGGCTACATTAGATTTTTGCCATATATTTGATAAGTAAATCGTTGGGTGAAGATAATTTAAGTGCCAATATAGTTGCTATCTAAGAGGAAATATCGCTCAAATTAAATATTGAATAAATATAAACGTCTAGATTAAAATCTAGGCGTTTTAATTTGTCTAAAATAGTTAAATATGCTATAATGTACACGGAATATTTTATTAAACTAATTTGATTCAAGCGGAGGTCGTAATGACACAAGTAGCAAATGAAATACTTAAAGGCAAAAATTTAGATCTAAACCTTACAAAGTATGGTTTAGAGATGATGAATATATATAACGCGTATTCTAAAGTTAGATTAGCAATGAATTACTATACCTGCTATGAGATGGTATCAAATAAATTAAATACAAAGGATACACTTAGTGATATTGTTACTAAGATTAGCGACATTATACACAGGGGCGTTCTTAATACAGTAACAGGTGATGATTATAAAGATATTTTAGCTGAAACAGAAAGCCTTCGTAATCAAGTTATTGATATTATGAAAGGGCTAACTTCAGATGCAGATATATTTAACTTATATGAATATATCTTAAATAGAATGGAATATAGATTTAAAGATTCAAGTCATATTATGAATGAGGATAAAAATGCACTTCCACAGTCTTTGATATCTTATATTCTATCTGACAAAGATAATGTAGTCATGAATACAAGGATTTGCGAAATTATAAGGGAATTGCCACTTAGAATGACAAAGTCAAAATTTTTCGAGTTGTTGCATTCAGGATTGGAAGTTTATAAGGATAGTCCAAAAAAAGGTCTAGATGACTTCTTGTATATGTTAAGAACAGTGTCAACTATTGATATTGATAAAAATGCATTTATTCTTTCAAAGGATATAGAGAATATATTTAATGATTTCAAGAACGCAAATTATTCAGATTTGACAGAAGAAAAATATGACGAATTGCATAACAAGTTGGAATTTGTGGTAGGATTTATTCAGGCAAATGTTAATGACTACCTTATGATTGCAGAACTAATAAATGACGTGTATGTTATAATTTTATCTAGTCATTATGTAGAGGAACAGCCACTAGAACATAATTCTACAGAAAAGATAATCGCCACAATCTATGAAAAGATTCAAAGCAAAGATGCGCTAGAGGAAGAAATAGAATTAGAGGAATATTTTATAGCGCTTGAAGGATTGCAGGAAAAATATTATAGACAATTCTCTACTAATGAACATGTTTTGGAAATGATTTTGGAAAATTACAGTTTAGAAGTAAAGATTCTTATGTTAGAAGAGCAATTTAATTCACTTAAGATAATTAGCCTATTAGAATCAGGTAGTACATTTATTGAATTTAATAATATTAGAGATGAATCTATGGCGGACAAAGCATATGTAGATGAAAAATTTGATGAATTAAAAGCAGACATGGAGAAAATGTTTAAAGAAAACAATAAGTTAGTAAACAGGGCGATAATGTCGCATGTTTTAGCCTCTTTACCAATTTTCTTTAATAATATTGATGAAATAAAGACCTACATTGAAGATAGTATTTCTTCATGCGGTGATGATGCAGAGATTACTGCTTGTACAGAAATTTTTCATTCTTTAATGGAGGAATAAACTTTTATGAAGTTTATAGATAATCTTTACCTTACAGATGAAATTAAAAAGAAAAAGAATAGGGTATTGCGAAAAATCAAAGCACAAAAATTTGTTTTGGGGCTTTATATTATTACACTTCCCAGTGAAGACAATGGTTTATTGGAGATTTATCCACAATACATTTTATTAAGCTCT
>JAAYNM010000001.1 GCA_012520815.1 Clostridiales bacterium | reverse complement strand
TATTGTGGAGATTTAATTTTACTACAAAAAAGAATAGGATTCCTTATATTTTGGGCATTTTTTAAAAGTTGTTTATAACAAATATGATAAAAACAGGGTTCTGTGGATAAAACTACGGAAACTCAAGAAAGGGTTGTTTGTGTTGAAAAACACTCTTCCTTATGTTAGTATATATCGTGTTTATCAGCCTTTGATTTATTTAGTTTAGAAGATGTGTTTTTCTCTTTTATATATTTATATTATATATATACACAATTTTTTTGTAACTAAGGCTATTTTAAAAAAATACAACGAGGATATATTATGAGACTTAGAAATGTTAAAGGTTCAATCCAAACCATTGAGACAAGCGAATTTACTATTAACAAACCCGAACTTAACAAGGGAAAGTGGCATGAAGTATTTGGCAATGATCATCCAATACATATTGAAGTAGGTATGGGAAAGGGTCGTTTTATTACGGATTTGGCATTGCTCCACCCAGAAATTAACTATATAGGTATTGAAAAATTTTCTAGTGTATTGGTTCGCGCTGTACAAAAACGCAATGAACTTGATATATCCAATCTTTTTTTCATCCGAATGGATGCGGAAAACCTTGGGAATGTTTTTGAAAACTCTGAAATTGACAAGATTTACTTAAACTTCTCTGATCCATGGCCTAAGGACAGACACGCAAAGCGTAGATTAACTTCAAAAGAATTTTTTCTCCGCTATGATAATATTCTTATACCAGACGGAGTTGTGGAATTTAAAACTGACAACACACTACTTTTTGATTTCACGTTAGAGCAAATACCTCTTGCTGGTTGGGAAATCTCTGAGTACACTTATGACCTCCATAACAGTCCAATGAATGATGGAAACGTTATGACTGAATATGAAGAAAAATTCTCCTCAAAAGGGAATCCTATTCACAAGCTAGTAACATACAGAGACAAATAAAAAAGCAAGCCTTCGGGCTCGCTTTTTTATACATTTATCTATCATCAAGTATTTACTTAACTACACTTTTCATTGTTAGATATTTACCTGACTATATTTGCTTATCTACACATTCACTTAACTACACATTTCCTTGATCAGATGTTTCCTTGATTTCTTCACGTATAATCACTTGATATTCCGTTTCATCTACAATCATATCCTCCCTGGATATGATATCCGTTTCTTCATCCACCTCAAAGACAATCTTTCTTTTAATCAACTTTTTATTTACCTGCTTCTCCAATAAGTAAGCAATAACTGCTACAACTGGAACTCCTAGGAACATTCCAATAACGCCGGCTAACCATCCTCCTACTGTAATTGCAAAGATAATCCAAATAGGTCTAAGGCCTGTACTCTCTCCAAGAATCTTTGGTCCCAAATACAAACCATCAAATTGTTGAAGAATAATAATTAAAACAGTAAAGATAACCGCATATTTCAAATCTACTATAATAAGTAACAACACACCTGGTATTGCTCCAATAAACGGTCCAAAATACGGAATCATATTGGTAACTCCTACAACAACACTTATAACAAGTGCATACGGAAGGTCTAAGGCAATCATTGCTATCCAACATATGAATCCTATAATAATAGAATCAAACATTTTTCCTATAATAAATCCGCCAAAAATTCTATTACATTCTGATGCTGTTGTAACAATTCTGTCTCCCTTTTTATCGCCAAAAACAGAATAAACAAACTTCTTTGAATTGTTTATAAGATGTGGTTTATCTATCAACATATATATAGAAACAATAATCGCTATTACCGCGTTGATGACACCTGATATCAATGAAACCGATGTTGTAAAAATAGTTGGAACAATCTGAGGCAATGATTCTGTAATAAACTTGCCCACAACATTTGGAATGTCTTTTACAAAATCATAAACAGGACCTAAATCCCAGTTTGGATTTTTTGCCTCAATCTCTTTTATTTCAACTAGTAGCTTGTTGTAACCGGTCTGGGCCGTATCAACAAATGTTGCAATTTGGCTTAAAGTATCTGCAACCTGCGGAATAATATAAAATAACATCGTCGAAATCAGTCCAAAGATAATAATATATGACAAAAGGATAGAGATAACCTTTCTAAAGGTTTTTGGCTTAATTCTAAACGCCTTCTTTAAAATCTTTTCGTTAATAAATTTTGCTATAGGATTTATCAAATATGCTATTAACAATCCTGCCAAAAATGGCGTAAGCACTCCCATAAGGGTGGACATAAAATCCAAGGTTTCATTCCAGTTAATAATAATTTTAATACCCATAGCTACAATCAAAATAGTAAAAATTGCATAAATGCAAATGGTATAGTAGTTATTGTTTCTTGTAAATTTGTGTTTCATTCCTTTACCCCGCTTGATTCAACAGTATTTTTGATAAGTATAACAATGTTCTCTAGTATTTGAAAGACTTTTTACTCAAATTTAAAAAAAAGTTTAAAAAGTACTTGCATTTTTTATTTCCATCCTATATAATAACCCTTGCGTCAATAAATTCGCGCGATTAGCTCAGTTGGTAGAGCACCTGACTCTTAATCAGGGTGTCCAGGGTTCGAACCCCTGATCGCGCATCTAAGTACCGATTTTGTAGATTTTAGGCTATGGGGTTGGTACTTTTTTTTGTGTAAAATTTCTCTAGAGGTATTGATTATATATACCCCTTATCCCCATATTTTTAAGTTCTCTTATTACTCTTTCTGATAAATCATCCTTTACACTAAAAAATACTATTTTCATATGCCTTGTAAAACTTCCTTTCTAGATGTCATATGAAAATAGTATTATCTTATTAGTATTTTTTAATCTGATTTTTAAAATTCTATGCTAATTGCACCTGCAATTTATTTTGCATATCTACTGTGCTGTAAATATTCTCGCAATAGGTGAATTTGCAGAAAGAATAAGTGTCTTGTTTTCACCAACAAGGGAGTTCTTTGCGGCATCTAGCGATCTTACAAATGAGTAGAATTCACTCTTTGATGCATCTGCGTATGCTGCTGATAAAATCTGCATATACTGTGCTTCACCTTCTGCTATGGTTTGCTCTGCAGCTGCCTGCGCCTGTGAAATCATAATGGATACGTCTTTATCTGTAGTATTTTTAATAATCTGTGATTTCGAGTCACCCTCTGCTCTATATTGAGCAGCCATTTGTTCACGCTCAGAAATCATACGCTCATAAACTGCAGTCTTATTGTCACTTGGAAGGTCTAGATGCTTTGTTTCTACAGTTACAAGTTTAATACCATATTGACCCATAGAATCGCCAATTCTTTCTTCTATCATTTGGCTAAGCATTCCATCTCTTGCGCTAATGACATCTGATTGACTCATACTACCAATTACTTCCTTAAGAGCATTATACACAGAAGCATTAAGTCTTCCTTCGGCTGATGTGACTGATGCTGACAGCGTCTGCGCAAAAAGTAATGGATCTTCTATCCTCCATAAAACATAAGTATCTGCAACCATTGTCTTCTTGTCTTTTGTTATAACGTCTGATGTTGCTAAATCATATAATAATATTTCCTTTGGAATAGTGTCTGCCTCTTCAACAAACGGAATCTTAAAACTTATTCCTGAGCTTGTAATAACTCTATCTACTTTTCCAAAAACTCTAATTAATTTATATTCGTCTTGATAAGTAATAACCATTGATGAGAATAGACATAAAACAGCTATTATAACAAGAGCTATTATTGAAAATTTACCTGCTTTTTTTGCTTTACTCATTGACTGTTCCTCCATTCACTGTTACATTTGAAAACGAATCAAGCGGTAAAATCTTTTGAACTGAACCGCTTCCATCATCAATAATAATTTCCATTGACGGTAGTAATTCTTCCATTGTTTCATAGAACATTCTTTGCTTCGTAACTTCTGGGAATTTTACGTACTCAGCATACATTTCATTGAATCTTGCCACCTGACCCGTAGCTTCATTTATTCTTTCCTGCTTTTGTGCCTCTGCACTTTGAAGTATTTGATCAACTTGTGCCTCTGCTGCTGGAAGTTTCTCATTCTTATATTTGTTTGCATTGTTTATCGCTGTTTCTTTACCCTGCTTTGCAGTTTCAACCGCTTTAAACGCTTCCATAACCTGCTGTGTAGGAGGTTCTGCATCCTGCATTGTAATATTAACAAGATATATACCGAGATCATTTTCTTCCAATCTCTCATTAATCATCTCTGTAATTTCCGCTTGTATTTCACTTTTACCAGTTGTAAGTACACTGTCTACATTTGATGAACCAATAACAGTTCTGATGCAACTTTGAGAAATATTTTTCAATATTTCTACTGGATTTTCCGATGCATACAATGTAAGAATCGGATCTGATACCTGATATTCTACAAAGAAATCTACATTCACAAAATTGTAATCTGACGTAATCATTAATGCTTCATCCTCAATGGCTTCACCAGTATCTAAATCGTAACCTATTGCAAAACCTTTGATTGTTGTATCAACCTTTTCTACGCTCTGAATAAATGGAATTTTAAAATGAAGTCCCGATTCAGATACGGTCTTAGCATTACCAAATGTAAGTAATACCGCTTGTTCCTGCTCCTTAACCTGATATGTACAGTTAAATGCTAGCAATAATCCAACAATAACTGTAACCACTATAATGGCTATTTTCTTAATCTGAGCAGGAGTGATATCATTAATGTCAAAATTATTTTGTTTCATCTCTTTCTCCTCCATAATTGTGAAATTTTCGTAGGTCCATTCTACCATACTTCTACCGTCAATATGCTAAAATTGTATTAAACTATGCGAAAAATTGTGTGAATAAAAAATCCCCTAAGATAGACTAAACACCTTCATTTCTATCTTAGAGGATAACTTTTATATATTATTTTACTTTCTATTGTAGTTAATTAGACAACCCTTGAGAATAATTTCTCTTTCCTCATCTGTAAGTTCACCCATCTTAAGTGTAAACTCCTTCATTGCTCCGGCTTTAACTACAAATGCTTTGATATCTGTAAGTTTATTTTCAATTGCCTTTGCTACATCTGGTACGAAAATGTAATCGCCGTTAGCAAATGGAAGTGCCTCTTCCTCAAAGATGAATGGCAACATTCCCCAGTTTATGAGGTTTGAACGATATCTCTTTGTTGCATATTCTCTAGCGATATTAGCCCATCCTCCAAGAACCTTTTGACAAGAGGCTGCTTGTTCTCTAGCTGAACCATCACCCGGCTTAACTGCATAAATAGTAGAACCAATGCCAGTATTTGTATTATCTGCATTTGGATATATCTTTCTTACAGTTCCCATTACATCTGCAATTTCTGGAAGTGTCTCACCTGGACATGAGCCTGATATTCTAGCATCCTCAGCCGCCTTTACTTCCTTCGCTCTGCCAACATATTCTGGATCTTTTCTAGAGAGTGTAAACTCTGCAAGTCCTAATGGATTAGAACGGTATGATGAAGTTTCTCCTGATGGAATAAGTTCATCTGTTGTTGTTACTGGATCGTGAATCTCTGAAACAACTTTTAATACTATATTTTCTGTGAGAGCTGACATTTCTGGCCAGTCCTTAATATTTGGTCCAAATTTAATCTCAACAGCATCATCTGCCACGCCCTTTGAGTCAAAAACTCTATTAGCATAAATTGATTGATCAAAATGATACTTAGGTGCTGTGTACTCAACATCTACATCTGTAGCTGCTGTGAGGAATCCCTTATTTGCCGCTGTAGCTGCAATAGAACGAGCATCCATAAGTGCCACTGATGAAATCTGTCCATTCTGAAGCTTAGATCCTTCTCTATTAGGGAAGTTTCTTGTTGAATGTCTAATAGAAAATGCATTATGAGATGGTGTATCACCAGCACCAAAGCAAGGGCCACAAAAAGCAGTTTTTACAATAGCACCTGTAGCCATAAGTTCTGCAAGTCTTCCGTTTCTAGCAAGTTCAACATAAATAGGTGTACTTGCTGGATATACGCTAAGTGTAAATTCGTCTGCACCTATGCTTCTACCCTTTAAGATATCTGCTGCTTCACAAATATTTTCAAAACCACCACCTGCACATCCGGCAATGATTCCCTGTTCTACATATAATTTACCATCTCTAATTTTATCTGTAAGTTTGTAATCTACTTTGCCATCGAGACTCACAATTGCCTTCTTTTCAACATCATGAAGAATGTCTGTAAGGTTTGCATTGAGTTCCTCTATGGTATATGTGTTGCTTGGATGGAAAGGCATTGCTATCATTGGTTTAATCTTACTTAAATCAACATATACCATACCATCATAATAAGCTACATTACCTGGCTTAAGCTCCTTATATTCTTCAACTCTGCCATGAATGCTATAAAATTCTTTTATTTTTTCATCTGTTGTCCAAATAGATGAAAGACAAGTAGTCTCTGTTGTCATTACATCTATACCAATTCTAAAATCTGCACTTAGATTTTCAACGCCTGGACCCACAAATTCCATTACTTTATTCTTAACATAACCATTATCAAACACTGCACCAATAATTGCTAGTGCCACGTCCTGAGGGCCAACACCCTTCGCTGGCGCGCCTTCAAGATAAATGCCCACAACACCTGGCATATTTACATCATAAGTTTGTTCAAGTAACTGCTTAACCAACTCTGGTCCACCTTCACCCATCGCCATAGTACCAAGAGCACCATAACGTGTATGGCTATCAGAGCCAAGAATCATCTTTCCACCACCTGCAAGCATCTCTCTTGCAAATTGATGAATAACTGCCTGATGAGGTGGTACATACATACCGCCATATTTCTTTGCACATGTAAGTCCATACATATGGTCATCTTCATTGATTGTACCACCAACAGCACATAATGAATTGTGGCAATTTGTAAGAACGTAAGGAATTGGAAACTTCTCAAGTCCTGATGCTCTTGCAGTTTGAATGATACCTACAAATGTAATATCATGTGATGCAAGCTTATCGAACTTAATCTGAAGCTTCTCCATATTTCCTGATGTGTTATGGCTCTCTAAAATATTGTAAGCCATTGTATTTTTAGCAGCTTCTTCCTTAGAAATACTGCTGCCTGTTTTATTTTTAAGTATTGCTTCTGCGTCTGCCCCTACTTCCACGACATCTACGCCGTTA
The DNA here is from genome assembly GCA_012520815.1 of Clostridiales bacterium. GTDB lineage: Bacteria > Bacillota > Clostridia > Lachnospirales > Lachnospiraceae > SVEL01. The sequence goes on along the minus strand of JAAYNM010000001.1, from coordinate 2,090 downwards.
ACAAGGTATGCACCGCCATTACTTAACTTTACCATGTTTCCTCCATTCCGCACTAAGCTCTCGTTTCTAAATGTATCCCTTGTCATTATACAAGGAAATCTACTTTGTTGCAACAACCTCTGTAGATTTTTTCTTTGTTGGCACCTTTATAATGACTGCTTCATAAGGTCTTAGCGGAACGTTAATTCTGTATGGAAGATAATCACATTCTTCTTGAATTGCCTTAAATGTTCTTAATGTCAACTCACTATTTTTTTCAGCTGCTGTTTCAAAGTTATCTTCCTCGGCTGTATAGCTAAAGCTAGAAAGCATCTCTTTGTATGAACCATCTACTGGTGCACCAAGACAATAATCTGGTCTGTCTACAGGTGTGAAATTACAAATAAATATCAATGCATTATTGTAATTGTCTGGATTCTTTCTAATGAAACTAAAAATACTTCTGTCTGCATCATCACAGTTAATCCATTGGAAACTTTCATAGTTGTTGTCTTTATTATCATATGCATAAAGAGGTTTATTTTTTTTGTATATCTTCAGCAATTTGGAGACATACTCTTTCAACTCCGCATGTAATGGCTCATTTAACAAATACCACTCCAGACTCTTGTCCTCTGACCATTCGCTTAATTGACCAAATTCCTGCCCCATAAATAGAAGCTTTTTACCTGGATGACCAAACATAAATGCATATGCCACCTTAAGGTTGGCAAACTTGTCCACTTTGTATCCTGGCATTTTATTTATCATTGAACACTTCAAATGAACAACTTCGTCATGAGAAAGCACCAGAATAAAATTTTCACTAAATGCATATGTCATACCAAATGTTAACTTATTATGATTGCCTTTTTTGAACAAAGGATCAACCTTAATATATTCGAGGAAATCATTCATCCAACCCATATTCCATTTAAAAGCGAATCCTAATCCGTCTTCTTCTACAGGACCTGTAACTTTTGGCCAAGCTGTAGATTCTTCTGCAATAAGGAATGCGCGCTTATTTCTATGAGCCATAATACTATTAATATGTTTTAAGAATTCCATTGCCTCAAGGTTGCCATTGCCACCAAATTTATTAGGTATCCACTGACCCGATTTTCTACCATAATCTAAATATAACATAGATGCTACTGCGTCCACTCGAAGTGCATCCACGTGATATTTTTCTACCCAATATAGTGCATTTGCTATAAGAAAGTTTCTAACTTCATTTTTCTCATAATTGAATACTTTTGTTCCCCACTCAGGATGTTCTCCCTTTCTTGGGTCAGGGTATTCATAAAGACAAGTTCCGTCAAATTCTGACAGTCCATGTGCATCTTTTGGAAAATGGGCTGGTACCCAATCTAGAATAACGCCTATTCCGTTTTCGTGCATAATATCTACAAACTTCATAAACTCAAAAGGTCCACCATATCTAGATGTAGGTGCATAGTACCCAGTAACCTGATATCCCCAAGATGCATCTAGTGGATGTTCACTAATACCCATAACTTCTACGTGTGTGTAACCCATATACTTTATATATTCAGCCATCTTCTTAGCGGTTTCATCGTAGGACATAAATCCCCACTCGTTTTTTTCCCAATCTTTTTGCCAAGAACCAAGATGTACCTCATATATAGACATTGGCTGTTCATTTAGAACTTCCTTTTCCTTGTTAGCAATCCATTTATCATCATGCCATTTAAACCCGTCAATATTGGCTACTTTTGAAGCATTACCTGGTCTTACCTCTGAATGAAATGCATATGGGTCTGCCTTAAATAAAATCCTTCCATCCCTTGTATGGATAGCAAATTTATAGGTATCCCACTCTTTTACTCCTGGAATAAAGGTTTCCCATATACCTGAAGTCTCAAGAACATTCATTCCATTTTTAGTAGTATCCCATCCGTTAAAATCACCTACAACACTTACAAATGATGCATTTGGTGCCCATACAGCAAAATAAACGCCCACATGTCCATCAATTTCCATGATATGAGCGCCTAACTTGTTGTAAATTTCATAATGATTTCCCTGACCGAATATATATCGGTCAGTCTGTGTAATTATATCCATATCCGTCACCTACTTATAATTTA
>JAAYNM010000028.1 GCA_012520815.1 Clostridiales bacterium | reverse complement strand
GAAAGGCTCAGATACTTAAAGAAGTGATTGAAGGTCCCATTCTTCCGTCAGTTCCTGCTTCCATCCTTAAGCTTCATCAGGATGTAATTGTTATTGCCGACCAAGAAGCCCTTTCTCTATTAACCAAATAAGTAAGGAGATAAACTTATGATAATAAAAAATGCAGAACACTGCAAAAACTGTCCGGAGGTTTGATTAAGCTGGTGGATATAGCTCCGGAGGAACCGGGTGCTATGGTCTTTATAAATGAGCATATCAACGTAAAGAAACGCTAGAATCGGCATTTACCGAAACTAGCGTTTCTTTATCAGAGACTTATTTTACAGTCCCTTCTTTATCTTTTCACTCTCATATTAGTATAATTTTAATAACCCCAAAGATATTTACTTTTATCTCAATTAATTATTAGAGTTATCATCTACCAAATCCTTAACTTCATCTTTAATGTCATCTGCCCCATCTTCGATGTCATCACCTAAATCATCTAAAATCTCCTTTAAAATATTATATAAAACCTATATGACTTTACTAATATTCCCAAAGGAGATTTTTTATTCTTGCTTATCCAATGACGTTTTTCATTGAATACATACCAGCTTCTTTATCTTTTAAAAACTTCGCTGCACAAACAGCCCCGTTTCCAAAAATTGCTCTTGAATACGCTGTATGAGAGAATGTAAGCACTTCATCCGTTCCTGCAAAAATGATTTCATGTTCGCCTACAATTGAACCGCCTCTAACTGCACTAATTCCTATTTCTTTTTTAGGGCGCTTTTTGCGCATTGAACTTCTATCATACACATATTCATATTCGTCATTTAATTCATTGTTTATCGAATCAGCCAGCATAATAGCTGTTCCGCTTGGTGCATCAAGTTTTTGATTATGATGTTTTTCAACAATCTCAATATCGAATCCAGCGTCCACAAGAGTCTTTGTAACTACTTCCATAACTTTTGCCATAGTGTTAATTCCCATAGACATATTACCTGAACGAAGAATTGCTATTTTTTTAGATGCTTCATTTATCATATCCAATTCTTCACTTGAATATCCTGTAGTGCAAAGAACCATTGCAACGTCGTGTGCCACCGCATATTCTATCAGACTACTGATAAGTGATGTTGAAGAAAAATCAATTATAACATCACATTCTTCTTCCACCTTTGATATTGAATCATAAACTCTATACTCATTGTGCCCGTCGTCAAATACATCAACGCCAGCAACAATCTTTATATTTTCATCCTTAGACACAATGTCAGAAATAACTCTACCCATTCTTCCATTGCAGCCGGACATTATAATTTTCACCATGTAATATACCTCCAGTCTAGTTTTTTATAGTATGCCGTATTCTTTCATTGCTTTTTCAAGTTTTGCTTTATTGACATCTTCCATCTCCGTTAATGGAGCTCTAAGAGAGCCAACATTTTTACCTTGCATATTCATTGCTGCTTTTACTGGAATTGGATTAACTTCACAAAATAATGCATCACAAACTTCTAAAGCATCAAGCTGTAGCTGGGTACTCTTTTCGATATTTCCTTTCATAAATTCTGCAACAATATCATGAGTCTGTCTTGGTGCAACATTTGCAAGCACTGAGATTACTCCTTTTCCTCCTAATGAAAGTAAAGGTAATATTTGATCATCATTACCAGAATAGATATCTAATATACCCTTTGTAAGGCTTGCAAGTTTTGCGACCTGTGAAATATTTCCAGATGCCTCTTTTATAGCTACAACATTTTTTGATGCTTCCACAATCTTTAATGCTGTTTCTGGAAGTATATTACAACCTGTTCTCGAAGGAACATTATATAATATTATTGGAATTTTAACTGAATCTGCAATCTGTGTAAAATGTGATACTAAACCTTTTTGTGTAGCTTTATTGTAATATGGTGTCACTACTAAAAGTCCATCAACGCCGTATTTTTCAGCCTCCTGTGATAAATAAATGGCTGTTTGTGTGCTGTTTGAACCAGTACCTGCTATAACTGGCACTCTCTTTGCCACTTTATCCACCATAAATTTTATACATTCAAGATGTTCCTCGTGAGAGAGTGTTGACGCTTCTCCTGTAGTTCCACACACTATAATCGCATCTATACCACCTGCAATTTGATCTTCTACTATCTGTGCAAACACTTCATAATTAACTGATCCATCCTCTTTCATTGGTGTAACAATGGCTACACCTGCGCCTGTAAAAATAGACATAATAAATTCCTCCTAATAAATTTGATTTGATTAATGCAATATAACTATGTTTATAGGTTATTAAACAAAAAAAGCTTACCTAGAGAAGGCAAGCCAAAAATTCAAATAAATCAGTATAACACTGACCATACATAGCTCTCCATCTCTTAAAAGATGACAGTCATATGGCTCTTAACCATATGCCCAGAATAATGTATCTCGGTTACATCACTCTTCGGCGTCTCATCCTCTATCTACATTCAACTGTTCCGAAACATCCTGTAGATATAATAATCAACGCGACCTCTATAGTTGTCATTAATTAGGTTTATCATAGCATCATATATGCCTTGTGTCAATACTAATGTTTTAAGTACAATATTTTGTACCGCAGTTTCTTTCCACCGAAAACTATCTTATTTGATGTATCGTATTCTCTATCCCATTCTCCTTAGTTTATACCAAATATCTCATACATTGCAATTATATCCTTATATACCATTTTTCTAGAAGTCAACTGTCTAAAAGTTATGGTCTTAACCTTTCCTTCTAACTTGTACTCCTCTATCTTCTTACATATATCTTCGTATTCATATATAATAGCATCATGCATTTTTTCGTATCTGGAAAATCTTTCCTCTAATTCGTCCATTTTATGTATTCCCTTCTATAGTACATTTTAACATTATGATTATACATTATTCGAGAAATAGTTTCAAGATTAGTATTTTTCTATTTTATAGATTTTTTTTTGGATTTACTCTCTCTTCCCTAATACTTAAAAACTTCTTCACTGCAAAGAAAGCCATAATTCCATATATGATTCCGAGTATCATTCCTACACCAACATCTGTTGGGAAGTGAACAAATATATACATCCTAGAAAATGCAATAGCTCCAGCTAAAACATATGCACATATTCCATACTTTTTATTCCAACAAAATATTGCTGTAGCTGCCGCAAAAGAGGCAGATGAATGTCCTGATGGAAATGAAGAGTCTGTAGGAGTTGCAATTAAGAGGATTATGTCGTTTACATAAGTAAAAGGACGTTCCCTATCTACTAAAGGCTTGATTATTCCATTTGTAAAAATCAACGAAAATGTAATTGCCAAAATTATAGTAATTCCAATTTTCCTGTACTTCTTTATAAATAATAAGATAACTGCAATGACTATCCAGACAATACCTGCATCTCCTAATGATGTAATTGCAACCATTAGTTTATCTAAAAAATCACATCTTATGTTTTGTATAGCGTTAAGTATATTTAATTCCATATTTTCTTTCACTTTCTATATTTGATATCTACATAACATAGGCCCTAATTTTATGAAATGTACAATTTTATAAAATAAAACCTTCGTAATTCTATAATTCACTAAAAGAACAAATGCTCAATAAGTATTTTCAAGCCTAGGGCAATAAGAATAACTCCACCTGTTAGTTCCGCCTTTGATTTGTACTTCGAGCCAAACACATTACCTATCTTCACTCCAGCACACGCTATTACAAATGTTGTTACTCCAATCAATATAACTGCCTGAATAATATTTGTATCTAAAAAAGCAAATGTAACTCCTACTGCTAATGCATCAATAGATGTAGCCACTGCAAGTAGAAACATTGTACCAATTTTGATTGAAGCATCCTTCACACCTTCCTCTTTTGAGAGAGCTTCTTTTATCATATTTAATCCAATTATTGATAATAGAACAAATGCTATCCAATGATCAATAGTTGTTATCTTATCCTTAAATTGAACACCTAAAACATATCCAATTGCTGGCATTAATGCCTGAAATCCGCCAAACCAAAGTCCAACAATAAAGATGTTTTTTAAGTTCGCTTTTTTCATAGCCAATCCTTTACATATAGAAACTGCAAAGGCATCCATTGATAGTCCAATAGCAATTAAAAACAATTCAATAATACCCATAATGATGTTTATAGATTATAAAATCTATGTCCTCCTTATATTAAGTTTTCAATAAGAAACAAAGTTCCCTTTTATATAAAAAATGACTCACGTATGGGAATACCATACGCGAGTCTCATCAATTAAGACAAGCCAGACTAAAAGTCAATATGTATAAAAACTAAAAAATATCTACTTTGCCTGCAACAGAATCATTAATTACATAATATGCTGCATTCTCTTCTGGTTTGATGTATAAATTAACGCTCTTAGCCTTAGCTTTATTTCCCTCAGCTTTATAGACTTCAAGAACCTTATTCATCACATCTTCTGCAACTATCTCAACATTTGGTAACTGAATATAAACTTTGCAAGCTGTCATTGTCTCAGTTGTCTTTTTTGTTGTAGTTGTTTTCTTAGCTGCTGGTTTTTTAGCTGTTTCCTTTGTTGTAGTTTTCTTTACTTCTGTCTTTTTGGCTGTAGTCTTAGCTACTTCCTTGCCCTCTGCTTTTTTTGTAACTGCCTTTACCTGTGCTTTAACTGCTTTATCGGCACTCTTTGCTGATTCTGTAGCTACTTCTACTGGCTTAACTGCATCGTTTTTCATAGTCACTTCTCTCCTATTCTTAACAAACAAAAAAAATCAATATATTACGCAAAAACACTACCACTTTTGCAAAGAAAAATCAAGTCATTTTTAGAAACTAATTAAAAATATTAATTTAATGCAACTACGAAAAAAATGCGATAATACTTGATTTTTGAAGAAAATATGATACACTCAATAACGTTGCGATTTTACATTAAATAGGAAGTACGCAGAAAGCGAAGGATTTATTCTTATGAAAACCCAAAGAGAAGACATTAGAAACATTGCCATTATCGCACACGTTGACCATGGCAAAACAACATTAGTAGATGCATTATTGAAACAAAGCGGTGTATTCCGTGCTAACCAGGAAGTTGCCGAAAGAGTTATGGACTCTAATGATATTGAAAGAGAACGTGGTATCACTATTCTTTCAAAAAACACTGCTGTATATTATAAAGACACAAAAATTAATATTATTGATACACCTGGACATGCTGACTTCGGTGGTGAAGTTGAGCGAGTTCTTAAGATGGTAAATGGTGTAGTCCTTGTGGTTGACTCATTTGAAGGCGCAATGCCTCAGACAAAATTCGTTCTTAGAAAAGCACTTGAACTTAACCTCCCAGTTATCGTATGTATCAACAAAATAGACCGTCCTGAAGCAAGACCAACTGAAGTTATTGACGAGATTCTTGAATTATTCCTAGAACTTGATGCTTCTGAAGAACAGCTTGATTGTCCATTTGTTTATGCATCAGCAAAAGCAGGTCATGCCGTTTTAGAATTAGGCGATGAACCAGAAAATATGATTCCTTTATTTGAAACTATACTCAGTTACATCCCTGCACCTATTGGTGATCCAGAGGCCCCTACTCAAGTACTTATTAGTACTATCGATTATAATGAATATATTGGTCGTATTGGTGTTGGTAAAATTGATAATGGTACTTTGAAGATTAATCAGGAAACTGTTCTCGTTAATGCTCATGATCCAGAAAAGTTTAAAAAAGTTAAAATCAGTAAACTCTATGAATTCGACGGACTTAACAGAGTTGAGGTAAACGAAGCTACTATTGGTTCTATCGTAGCAATTTCTGGTATTGAGGATATCCATATTGGTGATACCATTTGTTCTACTGAGAATCCACAGGCTATTCCATTCCAAAAAATATCTGAACCAACTATCTCTATGCAATTTATGGTTAATGATAGTCCACTTGCAGGTCAGGAAGGTAAATTTGTTACTTCTAGACATTTAAGAGATAGACTTTTTAGAGAGTTAAATACTGATGTAAGTATAAGAATTGAAGAAACTGATACAACAGAAAGTTTTAAAGTTTCTGGTAGAGGTGAATTACACCTTTCAGTTCTTATTGAAAATATGAGACGCGAAGGTTTCGAATTTGCTGTTAGTAAAGCAGAAGTTTTATATAAACAAGATAAAAATGGCAAACTTCTCGAGCCAATGGAAATTGCTTATGTTGATGTACCAGAAGAATTTACAGGTACAATTATTGAAAAGCTTAGTGGTAGAAAAGGTGAACTTCGTGGAATGTCATCAGCAAATGGTGGTTACCAAAGACTCGAGTTCTCTATTCCAGCTAGAGGTCTTATTGGATACCGTGGAGAATTCATGACTGACACAAAAGGTACTGGTATTATTAATACTATTTTTGATGGTTACAGTCCATACAAGGGTGATATCCAATACAGAAAACAAGGTTCTCTTATAGCTTTTGAGACAGGCGAATCTATTACTTATGGTTTATATAATGCACAAGAACGTGGTACTCTATTTATAGGTGCTGGTGAAAAAGTTTATGCAGGTATGGTTATTGGCCAAACTGGTAAAGCAGAAGATATTGAAGTTAATATCTGTAAAAAGAAACAGTTGACAAATACTCGTTCTTCAGGGGCTGATGATGCACTTAAGCTTTCGCCTCCAAGAATTCTTAGTTTAGAGCAGGCTCTTGAATTCATTGATACAAATGAATTACTTGAGATTACACCTAAGAGCCTTAGAATCAGAAAGAAAATTCTCGATCCAACTCTTAGAAAACGTGCAGAACGCAAATAAATTTAAAATTTAGTACAAAAGCCTTTAGGGAAATGTTTACATCAAACGTAACACAAATCCTTAAAGGCTTTTTATAATATCTTCACTTCCCCATCTACTATTCCATAATCTACGTCCATTGTCTTAACAATCTCAGCTTTTGCATTAGTTGCATCAGTCACCTTTTTTATAAAGGAATCTATTTTATCTTTTGGAACCATAATAGTTATCTTAACATCTTCACCATATTCTGTTTCCTCTATAAAAAGATTCAAATTTGCCGAGATGTATTGTATTTTCCCGAGTCCATTGTAATCTGTTTTAATTTCAAATCTAGCACCTGCAATTTGTTGAATTATTACCGAGTTTGCAATTCCTTCTTTAACGGCTGCTTGATAAGCCCTTACAAGGCCTCCTGTTCCCAATAAAACTCCACCAAAATACCTTGTAACAACTACTGCAATGTTATGAATCCCTTCTCCAAGTAGTACTTCTAACATAGGTTTACCCGCTGTCCCTGAAGGTTCTCCGTCATCATTACATCTAGTAAACTCATTGTTTTTGCCTATAGCTACTGCTACACAATTATGTCTGGCATCCCAATTCATCTTTTTTATGCTTTCTATAAATTCCATAGCCTCATTTTCTGTATGAACAGGCTTTGTATAAGCTATAAATCTGGATTTCTTTTCGATTATTTCGCCTTTTCCACCTTCATATATAATTTTAAATGTTTCGCTCATTTTTTGCCTCCTGCTCTAATTTTTGCGTTAATTGCAAATATATGTTTATTTTTTAATTTCATGTCAATAATTTTAAAAATTAGTATTGTATATTAAAAATATACGATTTTAATTTTATCAAAAAAACCTAAATCCCACAACTCAAAAAGGTATTTACGATTTTTTTCTTTATTATTATAATGATTTTTGGTATAATATTACTTATGCGAATTTACATATTTGCCAGATTTTAATTCAGTTAACAATATTTCAGTTAACAACTGATTATTATGGAGGTTACAATGAATTTCAGTAAAAAGAAGGTTATTGAGAAAAACAAGGCCATTATTTCTACTCCGCGAAAATTAACCACTAAAATGCTTGTTACAATATTTAAAGTATGCATTTACTTTCTAGTTTTAGGTATTGCAACTATCGGTTTTTTTGGTTTAGGAACCCTCAAAGGTATAATTGATGGAGCCCCTAGTGTGGAGACTATTAATATTTCCCCTGTTGAATTTTCAACAGCCATATATGACAGTGATGGCAATGAAATTGAAAAGCTTATCACTGATGGATCAAACAGACAAAAAGTATCCATAAATGATATCCCCAATCACCTAAAATATGCATTTATTGATATTGAGGATGAACGTTTTGAATCCCACAACGGTGTGGATGTAATAGGTATCATTAGAGCTGGTGTAAGCATTCTTAGTGGTGAGAGACTCCAAGGTGCCAGCACTATTACCCAGCAGTTACTCAAAAATAACGTCTTTGAGAATGGCGGTAGTGAGGGCAATGTCGGAGAATTAGTAAAGCGTAAAGTCCAAGAGCAATATCTTGCTATAGAATTAGAAAAAATTATGAGTAAAGAAATTATTTTAGAGAATTACCTAAATACCATTAATCTTGGTGCAGGCAATTATGGTGTTCAAGCTGCCTCTACAAGATATTTTAACAAAAGTGTTTCCGACTTAACTCTCTCCGAATGTGCAGTTATCGCTGCCATTACACAGGGTCCATATAAGTACAATCCTATACTACACCCTGAAAACAATGTTAAGAGACGATCTTCTGTTTTAAAGAGTATGCTTAAAAATGAACATATTACACAAGACGAATATGACGAAGCGGTTGCTGATGATGTATATTCTCGTATTCAAGATAATAATGTAGAATATGAAACAGCCTCTCCATACTCATATTTCGTAGATGAACTTATTGATCAAGTAATTGATGATTTGCAAGAACAAAAAGCCTACACATATACCCAGGCCGTAAATGCGGTATATAGTGGTGGTCTTTCCATTTATTCAACTCAGGATTCAACTATTCAGGCTATTGCAGATGAAGAATTATCAAACCCAGACAATTATCCAAGCAATGTGTTTTATTCATTCTCTTGGCAATGGTCAGTTGAACATGAAGATGGTGAGGTAGAAAATTTTTCAAATGCTAGCATAAATTACTACCACAAGAAGCTTCTTGGTGAAACAACTTTCAAACCTGTTTTTGCTACAAAAGAAGAGGCTCAAGCTTGTATTGATGAGTACAAATCCGTTTATCTAAAAGAAGGTGACGTAGAGTTAGGCGAAGTTACTATCTTTACACTACAACCCCAGGTTTCTTTCTCAGTGATAGATCAATCTACTGGATATGTTAAAGCAATCGTTGGTGGCCGTGGTGATAAGCAAACTAGTCGATCCCTTAATAGAGCTACGGACACAGTTCGTCAGCCTGGTTCAACTTTCAAAGTATTAGCCGCCTTTGGCCCTGCTATCGATAGATACAACTACACTTTAGCAACCGTTTTTGATGATGCACCCTTCAACTATACTTCATCTGGAAGAGCAGTTAACAACTGGTGGGGAGGCTCTTATCGCGGTTTGAGTTCTATTCGGCTTGCTATACAGGATTCCATGAACATAATTGCCGTTAAATGTTTAACCGCAATTACCCCTGAAGTTGGATTTGAATACTTAACAGATTTTGGATTCTCTTCACTTGTACAAAGTCGAGTAAATACAGATAACACTGTTAATAGTGATATTAATCAGTCCCTTGCCCTAGGTGGTATTACTGATGGTGTAAGCAATATTGAATTATGTAACGCATATGCTGCTATCGCTAATGGTGGTGTTTATACAGAACTTTCCTACTACACAAAAGTTGTTGACAGCAAAGGTCATACCATTTTAGAGAAAAATCCAAATACTCATCGAGTACTAAAAGAAACAACTGCATTTCTTTTAACAGATGCAATGCATAGTGTTGTAACAGCCGGTAGTGGTGTTCTCGCTAATATACCTGGACAATATGTGTCTGGTAAAACTGGTACAACTTCTAATGATTATGATATTTGGTTTGCAGGATACACCCCATACCTTACTGCTACAATTTGGAGTGGTTTCGATGATAATACTGGTATAAATAATACAGTTTACAGCACCCAATATCACAAACAAATATGGAGTAAAATTATGACTCGCATTAATCAGGAAAAAGGCTATGCATACAAAGAGCCAACTGTTCCTGAAAATATCGTTCAAGCCCAAGTATGTAAGAAATGTGGTAATTTAGCTGTGGAAGGTTTATGTGAACATGATCCAGCTGGCAACATGGTTGTCACAGAGTACTTTGCAGAGGGAACAGTTCCAGAAGATACTTGTACTTGTCATGTTAAGTACAATATTTGTAACACTTCTGGTAAATTAGCTGGTGGTAAATGTCCATCTTCTTCTATTACTGAGCAAGTATTTAGGATTCGTTTCCTAGGAAGTAAGCCTGGTGAAGTTACAGCTGATACTCCTTATGAAGTTCCGTCTGGTTTAGAAGACAGTGAATGTTCAGTTCACAACTAAAAAGTATATTATTTCAAATTTATACAATGAATATTATTCTATATTTTACACAAACTACTACTGTAAGAGATACCTGAAAAGTATTTCTTACAGTATTTTTTGTCCTTGAGGAGGGACTCTAAAAAATACAACTATATTAAAGAGGCTGTTGATAGTGATGGTTTCCTTGGACTTTTTATGGGTGGACTTAAAAGTAGCGCTATCGGAATATCCGCAGCGCTAGTATTTGGCTATATAGCCTCAATTATTTTTCCTCATTCAAAAGGGTGATTTAACTTTTTCTGCCTGCCATAGAGAATTATATTACGGGCATTCTCGGCATCCTTTTTATCTAGAGGTTCAACATCCTTTAGAGGGTATTCCATACCCAGAGCCTCATATTTTGGAACTCCCATAGTGTGATATGGCAATACATCCAATGCTTTAACATTTTTTAATTCTGCAAGAAATTCACCAAGTTGTAACAAATACTTTGTATTATAGGTGATTCCTGGCACCGTGACATGTCTAATCCATACAGGAACATCATTATCTGAAAGATATCTTGCAAATGCTAGAATATTTTTATTTGAATGTCCTGTAAGTTTTTTATGCTCGAAATCGTCAATGTGCTTGATGTCTAACATAATAAGATCCGTATATTTAATCAGTTCATTAAGCTTTGACATAAAACTCTCATTATTAGGATTAAACATTATACCCGCAGAGTCAATACAGGTATGGATTTTCCTTTTTTTGGCCTTTTTTAACAACTCCAGTAAAAAATCCATTTGCATCATAGGCTCACCACCTGTAACCGTGATTCCACCATCTGCAAGATATGGTCGATATTTCTCATAATCTGCTAGGATTTCATCTGTTGATTTTTTCTCATTCCCACAAGGTTCCCAGGTATCTGGATTGTGGCAATACTTGCATCTCATAGGACATCCTTGAGTAAAAACAACATATCTTATGCCTGGCCCGTCTACTGTACCAAATGTTTCTATAGAATGAATATATCCTTCCATCGTTGCCTCCATCTCTAAAAAGAATGCCTCATTAAAGTAATTTCCTTAATGAGGCATCTTAACGGAAATTTCCGTTCTATCACTTGTTACGTACTAGATTTGTTCATGGAATGTACGTGAAATAACGTCATCCTGCTGTTCCTTTGTTAATTTAATAAAGTTTACAGCATATCCTGATACACGAATTGTAAGCTGTGGGTAGTTTTCTGGATGTTTCTGAGCATCTAATAATGTTTCTCTAACTAAAACATTAACATTTAAATGATGTCCACCTTCCATTACATATCCATCAAGCATACTAATAAGGTTGTCTTTTTGTTGTTGTGTTACTACCATAATAATCCTCCAATCTGCCACATATGTAGCAATAAGCTGATTCATTATCTATGTTTTACCGGATAATGATAATTATTTGTTAATTATTCTAAACATTTAAGTTTGGGATGTTACATGCTTCGTTAGGTCCACATCCTGCACCTTTTTCGATTTCAGCAATCTGTTCTGGTGTAAGTTCAATGTCGAAGTCGCCATTTCCTACAAATAAACTATCCTTACCAAGTGCATTTGGAAGAATTGTAAATGTATTAGAAATACCATCCTGTGCATCCTTAAATGGAAGTTTAGCTACTGAAGCTAATGCTGCTAAAGCACCGTTTGTATCACGTCCGTGCATTGGATTAGCACCTGGAGCAAGTGGAATACCTGCTTTTCTACCGTCTGGTGTACTACCTGTGTTCTTACCATATGATACATTTGAAGTAATTGTAAGAATTGATGTTGTTGGAATAGAATCTCTGTATGTGTGATGTTTTCTAATCATATTCATAAACTTCTTAACGACTTCTACAGCAATTTGATCCACTCTATCATCATTGTTACCATATTTAGGGAAATCTCCCTCGATTTCATAATCAGTAACTATGCCATCTTCATTTCTAACTGCCTTAACTTTTGCATATTTAATTGCGCTTAATGAGTCAGCTACAACTGAAAGACCTGCAATACCTGTTGCAAACCATCTCTTAACTTCTCTATCATGAAGAGCCATCTGAATTCTTTCATAGCAATACTTATCATGCATATAGTGAATAACATTTAATGTATTTATATATAATCCAGCTAACCACTCCATCATATCTTCATATCTGCTCATTACTTCATCATAATCAAGATATTCTGAAGTAATTGGTCTATACTTAGGTCCTACCTGAACAAATAACTTTTCATCAACACCACCATTGATAGCATATAATAAACATTTAGCAAGGTTTGCTCTAGCTCCGAAGAACTGCATTTCCTTACCAATTCTCATTGAAGATACACAACAAGCAATTGCATAATCATCACCGTGAGTTACTCTCATCATATCATCGTTTTCATACTGAATAGCTGATGATTTGATTGACATTTCTGCACAGTAGTTTTTCCAATTCTTTGGAAGTTTTGTAGACCAAAGAACTGTCATGTTTGGTTCTGGAGATGTTCCAAGATTATCTAATGTGTGTAAGTATCTGTATGACATCTTTGTAACAAGAGATCTACCATCGATACCAACACCACCAAGAGCTTCTGTAACCCAAGTTGGATCACCTGCAAATAATGCGTTGTATTCTGGAATACGAGCAAATCTAACCATTCTTAATTTCATAATGAAATGGTCAACCATTTCCTGAACTTGTTCTTCTGTATATTTACCTGATGCAAGATCTCTTTCTGCGTAAATATCAAGAAATGTAGATGTACGTCCAAGAGACATTGCAGCACCGTTTTGCTCTTTAACTGCTGCAAGGTATCCAAAATATGTCCACTGGATAGCTTCCTTTATATCTTTAGCTGGCTTAGAAATATCGTATCCGTAGATTTCGCCTAATTTCTTTAACTCACCTAAAGCCTTAATCTGTTCAGCTAATTCTTCACGAAGTCTTATATTCTTTGATGTCATTCTTACAAGAGAAGTTGATAACTGTTCTTTCTTATCTTCAATAAGTAAATCAACACCATATAATGCCACTCTTCTATAATCACCAATGATACGACCTCTGCCATAAGCATCCGGAAGACCTGTTACAATATGAGCATGTCTAGCAAGCTTCATCTCTGGTGTATAAGCATCAAAAACACCCTGGTTATGTGTTTTTCTATAATCTGTAAATATTCGAATCAATTCTGGATCTACTTCATATCCATAAGACTTACATGCTGTTACTGCGGTACGAATACCACCAAATGGCATAAATGCTCTTTTAAGTGGAGCATCTGTCTGGAAACCAACAATCTGTTCTATATCTTTATTTAAATATGCAGCGCCGTGTGAAGTAATTGTAGATGGTATCTTTGTATCCATATCGAGTACACCATCTTTAGAACGTTCTTCTTTGAAAAGGTCCATTACCTGACCCCATAAATTTTGCGTTGCCTGTGTAGGGCCTACTAAGAATTCATCATCACCTTCATAAGGTGTATAGTTACGCTGGATAAAGTCTCTTACATTAACTGCCTTTGACCATTTACCTTCAACAAAGCCATTCCATTCTGGTTGCATTGTGTTGTTCATTTTGTTTTCCTCCTAAAAATGCTAGAAAATTTTTCATTTTCTTTTGACATTCGCTATTATAGAAAAATACTGTATACAAGTCAATAGATTTGAATGTTCTAAATAAAAAACAAAACTCACTCCTAATATGTGGTCACATTACTATTTTCCAATAATATTTTATGCATATCTGGAAACTCTTTCTTTAAAGATATAACATTTCCAGCGTTGTTAATAAAACAGTGCTCGCTGCTTCCTGTCGTTCTGAGTTCTCCAGTAGCAAAATCAGTAATTCTATATGACACTTGTAACTTTATCCCGTTGTACTTTTCTATGCGTAATCCTACACATACTGTATCATTGAATCTGGTCATAGACCTGTAGTTACAAGTCACTGACAACACTGGTATCAAAACTCCTTTTTCTTCTATCACGTTCATTCCAAGTCCTATGTCATCTAGGAAATTTATGCGTGCCTCCTCAAACCATCTAATATAATTTGAATGATGCACTATAGCCATTTGATCCGTTTCGTAATAATGTACCTTTCTCTTATATACTTCCATTATGTCCTCATTTCTAGTCGTATTTTTCCATAATTGACAACACTTCCTTAGCAACTGCGGGATTTTCCTTAACACATGCCTTAATTTTTTCCTGGTTTTTTTCCATTATTTTTGTATTATAATCAATAGATTCACGAAGTTTTTGCCTGCGCACATTCAATGTATGTCTAACTTCTGTCATCTCTCTTGCATCTATTAGAGCCTCCACCTGACCCGTCCAGATGGCACAATCGTATAGCTGAAGTTTATCTAACACTATAGTTAGGTTCTCCATAGCTTTATATAATTCGTCTGAAGCTGCTTTTATTGCCTCTCGCTCTTTCTTTATATTGATATACATTCGCCATAAATCATTTAGCGCATAGGAACTCTTTACATCATTTTTCATATAAGAATAATCTAATATACTCTTTGTGTTTGCATAAAGTAACTTATGTTTGTTCATCAACGTTATAGCTTTATTTAATTTCAATTCCGCCATTTTTAGGTTGTTTTGCTGTTTTTGATAATATACCAAAGTTGCTGCTGCCATTGAAACGCCCAGTACCATCAAACAAAGAGATGGTATAAGCATATCCAATAAAAATGCACTCTGGAGAATGAAGAATAGAACTATAGATACAGCAAACAATACACCCGCCATTACAAGGTATTTACGTATGCTTCCTAAGCGTCTAATCGCTTGTTTTTGTTCGTATTTTAGTGCAACTATTTCACCTTGAATATGATGAATGTCAGTCTTTAAGCTCTGACAATATTGTTCATTGTCATACATTTCCTTTAATATTGACGGCATTTCTTCTTCATGCTGACCAATATAATTATATTTTGCCTCAGGCATTTTACCCGAGTATTGTTTTAGACTCTTTTTATCCTCACGAAGAAGTACAATTCGCTTGGCATAATAGTTTATATCACTCTTAAACGGCTCAGGTGCTTGTTCTATTGAAAGAATATCATTAATGTAGTTCCCAACAATTCCATATTCCTTTTTTGCATCCTCCACCCTTTGGGAAGCTGTATATAACTCATTACAATAGCTCTCAATGAAACTTTCTGGCGTTTTGTTGGAATTTTGGGCATACTCTTCCTTATATGTCTGCTCAATTAAATCAACATCCAACTCCAGTTCTTCCTGCTGTTCCTCTGAGAGTTTTACTTTTTCATAAAGATTTTCATATTGAATATCTTCTTTGTTTTTTTTCTTTTTAAAATGAAATATTCCCATAGTCATCCTATCTAGTTGCACGTATATTCCACTTGCAACACTCTAAATAAATTGGTTGCGATACTGTAATTTCCACTCGTTAAGCATTTGGTATATTCTTTCGTTATATAAATCCAAACTTGTATTTTCACTATGAGCCAACCTTGCAACTGTATCTCTATATATCTTTGACTTAGCAATTTGCTTTGTTTGAAAGTCAATAACTTTTCTATATTTTTCTATAGTTTCGTTTGTCAAACTGTATTTTTCCATTATTTCGCCCATACTAGAATCATCATCCAATAATATAGCTGCACAAACCATGTTATCCAAATAATCTTCCTTTTGACTTATATCATATGCTTTTTTAAAACAACTTATAGCCTCTTCATATAAAAACATATGAACATATGCCACGCCTAAGTTATTTTGAATATCTCCAAGAAAATCTGGCTGTTTTGCAAATTCTTTTTGATCCAAAATAATTGTGTACACTGCCACCGCACTAGAATACTTTTTATTTGCCATTAAAACATCTGCTCTTGCCTTTATTCTCTCCGCTGGTGACTTAGAACCTATGGCATCCAATGTTTTCACAAACCCTTGTTTTTCCTCCTCATCGTAATATGAACAGGAATCAAGAATATACATAATCATATTCGTGAAGTTTTCACCATAATCCACACCACGTTTTAGCTTTTGTGCTAAAGATTCCAGTGACAAACCATTCTCCACAAAATCTATCAATTCTTTTGAAAAAAATTCTTTACCTAGCATATATGAATTATTGTAAATGTAGTAACACAATTCTTCAATTGAATAAATATTCTTACCTGACTCAGGCACCGTATACGGCATTGTAGCCTGTTTTTCGCAAAGTATTAATCCCACGATAATCTCCTTTTGTATTAAAGTAATATGCTATCTATATCCAGTGTTTCTCTAATTATCACATCTGATGGTGGGTAAAACTCACCGAATCCGAGATCTTTGATTTCTATATTACATACATTGCAACTTGTGTATGCTATGCTAATTTGTATTCTTGTGGTTTTATTTGGTCTCTTTGGCAAACTTTCTAGTCCAATAATGGCTGTCCTAGAAATATTTGATATTACAGGGTTGAGTTCTAATTGAACACTATCTACATTATCAACAATACATTCAACTTTTGCTCCCGCCTCATACCAGTTAGTTCCTGCCTTTGATAATAGCATTACAATGTTTTTTCCTTTGTGGTCAATCAGCAATCCTATGTTACACCTTGTCCTTCCTTCACATTGGAAAATTGAACCGAATCCTTTGGCACTTTTGTACTTCTTCCATGCTGCATAACAAGCACCCTTTACGAACAAATTATATCCTTTAAAAACTTTTCTTCTGCTGCAAAGCTCCTTAAGGGATTTCGATGTCCAATCTTCATAAAAACCTACACCTGTAAGAAACACAGCAGATGTAATATGTTTTCTAAATTCTTCTGTGATTATCTCTAAAAATTTAAGATCAGCCTTCTTTTTAGTCGCATCAATTGCTAACATATCATACGTAATAAATCTAGAATAATCATTTTCTATCACATTAATAATATTAGGGTTTTTGTTTTTAATAATATTTAATCTCTTGTAAATAAAGTGATCTTGGTTGAAATCAAATAGGGCAACATCATTCGTCCATACTTCCTTATTCTGGTTAAGTGTGTAATAAACAAAAGCCTCTGAATGACTAAGTACTCTTATTCGTTCTCTTTCAAATCCCAATTTACACATACTAGCATATATACTATCAATAATGGATTTATCTGGCTGAGCTAATGTGATAACAACTTCATGTATCATGCCCGCATTTAATATCTTCCTGGCTAATCCTACAACTTCTTGGAAATAAATATCAAAGATATCACTCCTTGAATATGACGTTCCTTCTATTTCGGTTGTATAATCAGCCTCCATCTTTAATATGTCCCTTAAAGTCTGAGAATCGTCGTCATCATCGTAACTTCTTTGATTAGCCTCATCTCCAACACACCAAACATTTATCTGCCTTTTCTTATAGAGGACTGTAGGAATAAGATATCTCTTATCTCCCTTTATGGTACTCAGGGAAGTTGGTTCATTATAATTAGCTCCCATATAACTAACCTGTGAAAAATCATTAGAAAAATCAATTCCTAAAGCGAATATTTCTATTTTGTTGTCCAATATATTTTCTTCCATTTGCGTTGTACCTCTTTACATTACTGTAAATATGCTTTCATTCAATTCCTCAAGTGCCATATACTGCATTGCAAGATTTGTAAGCGTATCTTCTTCGCCAATTTCCGCACAAATCATCATATCATTTAACATTCCATATCTTGAATTATCACCTTTTAGGCCTTCACCTTCTGGAATAGCACTTTTACTCTCGGTAACATTTACTTTGCTACCTAATTCTTCGGTTATGTAATAGTTCAATTTTTCTCCATAAAACAGTACAAAGTCTTTTACAAACACACCACCAACTATGCTACGCATTTCTGTTACAATGTATTCAGTTTCTTCATGATCACCCATATCTATTATGTAATGGATATATACATGTTTATTGGGATCAGTTCTATACTCTACAAACGTTTTTTCTTTTACGCTACTTGGTATCTTAAAGAACTTTTCAAAGTTTTTGAAAAAGCCAAACACCTTGTCTTTATCACACAAATATTTGACAATGCTTTTGCACTGTAAAATTTTGTTTGCATTTATAGATTCTGTCTCTGAACAGTATTTTGCAAAGGCAATTAAGCATAAGTCCGGCAATACATTTTGAGATTCGAGTTCAACGGAGATTATATTGAAAACGTCCTCCTCTATAATGCTCTCTCGTACAAAATAATCATAAGATCTGCTAAACAAATATGCTTTTCTAATTTTACTCGTTGCTCCTAATTGTGCATATAAAGAATATACTGAAGCTGTCTTGTTTAGATATGTCCTTGTAAACAACATCTGAGCTATTAATTTCTCATCGTATTCACGAATTTCTATTTCATAATTGCTGCACTCTTTCCATATCTTATACATCTCTGCCGTAGCACCATAATAATACAATGCTAAATACTTTAAAATATTTTCATTATATTTATGGTTTCTAAATACATATACTGCCAGCTGTATAAGCAGTCTATCCTCGGCGAAGTCTCTATCTACAATCAGCTTATTGAGGCATTTAAGAACACGACGTGGTTCTATAAATGAGAATCCGTATCTTTCCATATGTTTATATGCTCTATCATATATACCACGAACAATCATTAATTCGATAACCTGACGACGTTGTGGTGTTTCAAAACTTTCAACCTCCACATTCCTTAGGAAATCATCTACCTCATCACCATCATAGTCTTTTGTGTAGTAATTAATAATTTCTTTTTGTACACTAACTCTATAACTTTCTCTTATACATTCAAGTCTAGATATATATGTAAGGATGCCAATAGACTTTTCAGGACTATTATGGAATTGAATATACTTATCGCCAAAATACAGGGTAAGCCCCACATCTTCGGCAGTTATCTCATAACAAAGTTTTAGGTAATCCTCCATATCTAACAACTTCTTCATTGTAAACGCTATAGATTTACAATATCTATTTCCGTATATGTCAACAAATATCACTGCTGGCTCGCTTGTGTAAGCTTTTATATATGCAACTCCATTTACGATAGGAACTTTCTCTTGGGTATTCATCTCTTTATGAACAAGAATAACCTGTTTCATATCAGGATTTTCACATTTGATTTTCCAAGTATTTATAATACCTGGAAGCGTTGCTGCCATTTCAGGTGTTACCATAGCTGTCTTTAAGACTTCTTTATATACTATTGCTATATTACTATCAATATCACCATTAGCAATGCTTTGTGCCACAAACCAACTCATCTGCTTCTCGTAGCTATCGTATATCTGTCCAATTGATCCCTTGTTCTTTATAACATTCTTAAACAATACTGCCTGTTTATCTGCACCAAGATTATTGTTATACGAAAAGTACATAAGAACTATCTGTGGCAATGGCTTGTTATAATCTTCAGGAAGAGAATATAAGTAGTACTCGTAAAGCCCGGTCAACTTAATTTCCATCTGAATAGCTGTATCGTACCAAAAGAAATGGGAACTATCCATTTTATTTCCTTTTATTAAAAGACTAACTATTGCAGTTAAAACGTTTTTATTCTCTGTATCCAAAAATATTGTAGTAAGTACTCTAAATAATAATACATTAAACTGTTTAACTGATATGGATACATCAGCTATTTGATTGGCAAGTTTCTCACTAATAATACTTTCCTTACTTCCAAAGCAAAGAACCTGAATTTCAAAATCGTTTAGGATTCTCAAAAGTTCTGGTTGTTCATTAAAAATATTTATTGCCTCATAATATAATATTGGTGAGCGCATACCATTGTTATACTGTTCTTTGATCCTAGTAATTTTAAGGCTTAGATTGTTATCATAACTATCATCTAAATAGAATAGAATCCATAGTAAAATCCAACTATCATATCCATTTTCATAGTAATCCATAACCTTTTTTATCACTTCATCTGTGAAATCGGAATCCCTCTTTTGTAATGTCCTAACATACAAATAATAACAATACATTTCCATATTATCCATACGCTTTTCAAGGAGATTCTCGGCAACATTTTCAAGGAGCCATGCACCCTCAGCGTCATCTCCCTTTGAAATAGCAACATGTGCTTGGTATAGCTTATAAAAATACACATCATCCTTGATTCCACGTATCCTATCAAGTAATGCATAGGACACATCTGCCCACTTATCTGCATCAATTCTTTTAAGTCTAAAATCAATATATAACCTAAAGAGCTTGTCAATATATCTTTGATAGTCCAATTTCTCTCTAGTAAGAGTGCTGGGTGCAATCACTTCTATGGTAATAGTATTCTTTTCTAATCCTGTAATAAAAGTAAATGACCCCACATTTTTTCCTTCATGAAGTCTTGCTACATTAATCAAATACTGAAATTCATAATTACTACCTGCAAAGTCATTAGAGGTAATGTGTCTTTTATATCCATACAAAAAGTCCCCCAATGCTTCAACAGTAATGTCTGTATATCCCCAATTACCTTTGGATATCACAATAGCATCACCATAATCTTCTGTGAGTTCTTCGTATTTCTTTAATTTATCGCTAATTGAGATAGAAACCGGTCTTTTCTTATTGGCAGCAATAAGAAATTCTTCCATGGCTAGATTTGTATTTACGCTACCAAGTAATCCTTCATACACTGACTCTAAGTATAAATCATCCTTTAAGAATATATGAGAAAAATTCTTAGAGACAAATAGTTTTATGGCCTCGTCGTAACTTGTCTGCACAAGATTTGCAAAATGAAATAAGTTTTTCACATCTCCTATACTTGTTTTTGCGCAGACCGGCTCAATTTTAACTACAAATGGTATTGTAATTTCTCCACCATTGCTGACTACCTCTATACTTCCACTAATCTCTTCGCCATTGCAAAGAAAACTTCCATCTATTTCATATTCTATAACTGCTTCCAGTCCAATAAATGCTGGATTAGTAAGCTTAAATTTCTCATGAGAGGAGTATGCTACTCCTTTTATGGGGATGCTATTGCCACTAAAAAGCCTTATCTCACCTCTTGATTTAGTTCCAGAATTAATGTCACAATTAATAGCGGATACAGAAGATTTGATTACTGGTAATGTATAATCTGCAACTCCTAGTGATAATCTATCTATAAATTCTTTCATTCTTCTGCCTCCTTTTTTATTTTGTCTAATTGTTTAGTTATTCGTTGTTCATATCCTATCTCTCCTGGATAATAGAAGGTCGTATCCTCCATACCTTCTGGCAGATATTGTTGTTTAACGTAATGATTTTTATAATCATGAGCGTATTTGTAATCTAATCCATGTCCAAGTTTTGCTGCACCTTTATAATGTGCATCTTGTAAATGTGCTGGTACAGGCATCGTCTTACTCGTATTAACTGCTTCTAATGCCATATCAATAGCACATATTGCTGAGTTACTCTTAGGTGCCGACGCTACATATGCAACTGCCTCCGCTAATATAATCCTTGCTTCTGGCATCCCGATTTTATGTACTGCTTCTGCTGCCGCATTTGCCACAACTAGAGCATTGGGATCTGCAAGACCTACATCTTCTGCCGCACATATAATAATTCGCCTTGCAATAAATGTTACTTCCTCACCTACGTACAACATTCTTGCTAAATAATATATCGCAGCATCTACATCCGAGCCTCTCATACTCTTAATAAATGCAGAAACAGTATCGTAATGATTGTCACCATCTTTATCATATCTTACAACTCGCTTTTGTATGCACTGTTGAGCTACATCTATGGTTATGTGAATTTTACCGTCTTCATCTCTATCAGTTGTCAATATTCCAATCTCGATAGCATTTAGTGCATTTCTAGCATCCCCATTAGAAACATCTGCTAGGAACTCGGCTGCTTCATCATCTATAATCGCACCGTATGCCCCCATACCCTTTTCCATATCGTAAACTGCCTTGCGAATTATCTGTAAAATGTCTTCTTTTTCTAGGGATTTCAATTCAAAAATAATTGACCTTGATAGAAGAGCTCCATTAACTTCAAAATAGGGATTCTCAGTAGTTGCACCAATAAGAATTATAGTTCCATCCTCTACAAATGGTAAAAGGTAATCTTGTTGCCCTTTGTTAAATCTATGAATCTCATCAATAAAAAGAATAGTTTTTTTGCTATACATGCCCAGTGTATCTTTGGCATGTCCAATAATTTCCTCCATATCTTTCTTTCCTGCAACGGTAGCATTTATCTGCCTAAATTCTGCACTCGTTGTATGTGCAATAACTTTCGCCAGTGTGGTTTTTCCCGTTCCTGGAGGACCATAAAATATAATAGAGCT
Organism: Clostridiales bacterium; assembly: GCA_012520815.1. Classification (GTDB taxonomy): domain Bacteria; phylum Bacillota; class Clostridia; order Lachnospirales; family Lachnospiraceae; genus SVEL01. Next base: position 276 of record JAAYNM010000028.1, on the reverse strand, counting down.
TAACTTATCTGCTTTAATTGCACGGTACAAAAGCTTATCTTCACCTATAATATGCTTTTGTCCAACAACCTCCTCTAAAGTAATAGGACGCATCCTTGCAGCTAGTGGAGATTCCTTTTTCATTGTATTTTTTCGCGCATAATCAAATAAGTCCATTGTTTTGCTCCATTTACGTAAATATAGATGGTTATATTTTACCACAAAACCAATGAAAATACCATTGTTATTAAGTATAATGTACCTTATTCTATTTGTAAAATTTATATAAAAATATAT
>JAAYNM010000027.1 GCA_012520815.1 Clostridiales bacterium | reverse complement strand
TTTTGTCACTTTAATTATACCAAACAAAGAGTCTGGATTCCTTATATTTTGGGCATTTTTTGAAAGTTGTTTATTGTAAAACTGATAAAATCCGCAGTTGTGGATAAAACTGCGGAAACTCAAGTATAATATTTTTAGTTGCAATTTATACTCGTTTGGTCTATAATTTTAAAGAATATGGTCTATTATAAGTGATGAATGCAAAAAGCACGACAGATATAGACGGAAAAGAAGGTAGTAATATGATTAAAAGTATGACTGGGTTTGGTCGATGTGAGACTACAAGAGATAATAGAAAACTAGTTATTGAAATGAAGTCAGTTAATCACAGATATCTTGATGTAAATATTAAGATGCCAAAGAAACTTAATTTTTTTGAGGCTGCAATGCGTACTGTACTTAAGAAATACGCAACAAGAGGAAAAATTGACATTTTTGTAACTTACGAAGATTACTCAGAAAATACCACTTCCTTGAAATATAATGCGGATATTGCAAGTGAATATCTAAAGTATTTTAGAACTATGGAAGAATCATTTGGCATAGAGAACGATGTGAGTGTAACCAGTCTTTCAAAGTGTCCTGATGTTTTTGTGATGGAAGATCAAAACATTGATGAGGAAAAACTTTGGAAGTTAGTTGAGGAGACACTTGTTGGTGCTTGTGAGAAGTTTGTAGAATCTAGGAAGACAGAAGGCGAAAATCTTAGGGATGACATTATAGAAAAACTTGAGAATATGCTGGTTTCAGTTGACTATATAGAAGAGCGTTCCCCTGAACTTTTAGCTGAATATAGGAAGAAGATTGAAGAGAAGGTTAAAGACTTATTATCATCTTCGCAGATTGATGATAGTAGAGTTGCTGCAGAGGTTGTATTGTATGCAGATAAGATATGTGTAGATGAAGAGATTGTTAGACTACGCAGTCATATTGAGAAGATGAAACAAGAAATTATGGACGGCGGCGACATTGGTAGAAAACTAGATTTCTTGGCACAGGAGATGAACCGTGAAGCAAACACCGTTTTATCAAAGACTAATGATATAACTACAACAAATACAGGTATTGACCTTAAAACCGAAATAGAAAAGGTTAGAGAGCAGATACAAAACATAGAATAACCGGAGGCACATTATGGAAAAAGGTGTACTAATTATTTTATCAGGTTTCTCAGGTGCAGGAAAAGACACAGTTATTAAGAAACTAATGAGTAAGTATGATAATTATGCATTAAGTATTTCAGCAACTACAAGAGCCCCAAGGGTTGGCGAAACCGAAGGAGTTTCTTATTTCTATAAAACAGTTGAAGAGTTTGAGCAGATGATAAAAGAAGACAAACTTTATGAATATGCTCAATTTGTTGGTAACTATTATGGAACACCTAAGGATTATGTTAATGAACAGCTTGAACTTGGAAAAGATGTTATTTTGGAAATTGAATTACAAGGTGCAAGAATTGTAAAAGAAAAGAATCCTGAAGTAGTTACTATTTTTGTAACTCCACCAGATGCAAAGTCACTAAAAGAAAGGCTTATAGGCAGAGGCACGGAGGATATGGCGACTATTAATGCGAGACTAAGGCGAGCAACCGAAGAAGCACAATATATGGATGAATATGATTATCTATTGATTAATGATGATTTAGACATATGTGTAGAGGAACTTCATACTCTTATTAAGTCACAGCATTTTAGTGTAAATAGAAATATTAAAAAAATAAATCATATTAGGGAAGGCGTTAAAGCGTTTTCGGAAGGAGAATAAATTTATGTTACATCCATCTTATACAGATCTTATGGCAGTAGTAAACAGCGAGGTAGAACCAGGAGAACAGCCAGTTATTCAGAGTAGATATTCAATAGTACTTGCTACAGCAAAGAGAGCAAGACAGATTATTGCAGGTGAGGAGCCACTTGTTGAGGATGACGGTAGAAAGTCATTATCATTAGCAATAGACGAGTTATATAACTCAAAAGTTAAAATTGTTGGTGACGAGGAGTAATATAACAACCGCTGAAACCGTATTTAATGTTTTAGAGAATTTAATTCAGTTCACAAACAGATAGTGTCTTTCTTGAACTGATTATTATAATTAGAAATAGGAGCAACAACATTTATGAAAATACTTTTTATTTCATTAGGCTGTGATAAGAATTTAGTCGATTCAGAAGAAATGCTTGGGAAACTTGCAACTGAAGGATTTTCTTTTACAGACGATGAAACCATGGCAGATGTAATAGTGATTAATTCATGTTGTTTCATCAATGATGCAAAAGAAGAAAGCATAAATACTATTCTTGAAATGGCTGAATGTAAGAAAAATAATGTATGTAAAGCTTTAATAGTAACAGGTTGTTTAGCTCAAAGATACAAAGATGAAATAGTAAAAGAGATACCTGAAGTCGATGCAATTCTTGGAACTGCCAATTATGATAAGATTGTTTCTGTGGTGAATAATTGCCTGAATAATGTTGTCAATGAGGAGTTCTTTGATTTAAAACCGTTACCAACCCCGGGAAAAAGACTTGTAACCACAGGTGGCTATTATGCTCATTTAAAGATAGCTGAAGGTTGTGATAAATGTTGTACATACTGTATTATCCCAAAGATACGAGGACATTATAGAAGTGTTCCAATGGAAGAACTTATAAAACAAGCAACATATCTTGCTTCTATAGGTGTGAAGGAATTAATATTAGTTGCTCAAGAAACCACTATTTATGGTGTGGATATATATGGTAAGAAATCATTACATATATTACTTAAGGAATTATGTAAGATTAGCGGTATTCAATTTATTAGAATTATGTACTGCTATCCCGAAGAAATCTATGATGAGTTAATTTCTACAATTAAAGAAGAAGAAAAGATATGTCATTATTTAGATTTACCAATTCAACATGCAAATGATTTAATTCTTAAAAGGATGGGTAGAAGAACTGACAAAGAAAGTCTTATTGCTGTTATTAAAAAATTAAGGGAAGAAATTCCTGATATTTCAATAAGAACGACTCTTATATCTGGGTTCCCTGGTGAAGATGAAGCTCAGCATAAAGAATTAGTAGAATTCGTAGATGAGATGGAATTTGATAGATTGGGTGTATTTACATACTCACCAGAGGAAAATACTCCAGCCAGTGAATTTCCAGATCAAATAGATGAAGAGATAAAAGAAGAACGCAAAGATGAAATTATGAGTCTACAACAAGAAATAGCTTTTGATAAATCGAATGATATGATTGGGCGGGAGCTTTTAGCTATCGTAGATGGCAAATTGCCTGATGAAAATGCATATATAGGTCGGACATATATGGATGCACCTGGTATAGATGGTAACATTTTCATCCAAACAGGAGAAGAACTAATGTCAGGTGATTTTGTGAAAGTTAAAGTTACCGGTGCAATGGAATATGACCTAATCGGAGAAGTAATTTAGTCATATAAAAATATCGTTTTAGGAGGATAGAAATGAATTTACCTAATAAACTCACATTGTTTCGCGTGTGCTCAATACCACTCTTTGTTGTTTTTATGGAGTTTGATATCTTTGGTGGTGCTGATAAATTTATTGCAGTAGCATTATTTGTTATTGCTAGTATCACTGATGCACTAGATGGACATATTGCACGTAAATATAATCTTGTAACAAATTTTGGAAAGTTTATGGATCCATTAGCTGATAAGTTACTTGTGTGTGCAGCACTTATTTGCTTGGCAGATAGAATAGCAAAATGGATAATAGTTGTGATAATCAGTAGAGAACTTATTATTAGTGGATTTAGAACAATTGCTGCAGATAATGGAATTGTTATTGCTGCAAGCTATTGGGGAAAAGTTAAGACTGTATTCCAGATGATAATGATTATTTGGTTAATTCTTGATTTGAACGAATTCGTGATGGACTATATTATAAACATTCCTATTTATAACATAATTGGAAATATATTGATAGGAATTGCCCTTGTTTTAACAGTTATTTCCTTAGTTGATTACTTAATTAAGAATAAGTCTGTTTTGGCTACAGATTCAAATTGATTATAATAAACACAATAAATAAAGAAGTGTCTCAATGAGATACTTCTTTTAATTTAAAGAGTTAGGGAAGTCAATATAATTAATGAATATCCTATGGATAAAAATAAGACAAGAATAAAAAAATACAAATATTAAAAGATAGAAAAAGAGAAAGGTAAGTTCAAGAAGGTAAATGAAAATGCAGATTGATCAGATGATAGACCAGATAGCCCGTAAGCTAGTTGATAGTTTATGTAAGAAGAATGAATATATTTCAACCGCAGAGTCATGTACAGGTGGAATGATTGCTTCGTCAATAGTAGGTGTACCAGGTGTATCAGATTGCTTTAATGAGGCATTCGTTACATATTCAAATGCTTCAAAAATCAAAAATCTTGGGGTTTCAAATGCTACTATTTTCAAGTATGGGGTGGTATCGAATAATGTGGTTAAGGAGATGGCAATAGGTGTTTGTAAAAAAACGGGAGCAAATATGTCTATTGTAACTAGTGGAATAGCGGGGCCTGATGGTGGGACAAAAGAAATTCCTGTTGGAACAGTACACATGGCCTGTATGTATGATGGAAAAATAATAGTTGAAAGACATTTGTTTAAAGGTGATAGAGCAGATATTAGGAAACAGGCTACGCTAGCAGCTTTGGAATTATGTTATAATACGATGAAATAACAAGAGATTGTACTTGACACAGGAGTGATAAAATGATAAAAATATCTAAACACCTTCTGTGTTTATCTTTTGCAAAATGCATCAAATATCCCATTGAATATAACGAAAAATATCCAAAAAGACAAAATCCCAAAGAATAAAAGAAAAATAAAACTACAGATGTAATTAGAAATTCAACACAATGATTACGAAAATATGTTCGATATTTTTGTGAAAATATATTGACAAAATATTTTTTATGAGATATTATATACACATGAAATCGAACAAATGTTTGAGAAGGAGAACGATATGGCAAGCAGTGAAAAATTAAAAGCATTAGACGCAGCAGTAGCTAAGATAGAAAAGGATTATGGAAAAGGTTCAGTTATGAAGTTGGGTGAATCAAGGGCTCATCTAGATATAGAGACTATGCCTACAGGTTCTATAAGTCTTGATATTGCATTGGGGTTAGGTGGCATACCAAAAGGAAGAATTATTGAAGTGTATGGTCCTGAATCTAGTGGTAAGACTACTGTAGCATTACATATGATAGCCGAGGTACAAAAGAAGGGTGGAATAGCTGGTTTTATTGATGCAGAGCATGCATTAGATCCAGTATATGCAAAGAATATAGGTGTAGATATTGACAATTTATATATTTCTCAACCAGACTATGGTGAACAGGCGTTAGAGATTACAGAGACTATGGTTCGTTCTGGTGCTATTGATATTATCATTATTGACTCTGTTGCAGCTTTGGTTCCTAAGGCTGAAATAGATGGTGAGATGGGTGATTCACATATGGGTCTTCATGCAAGACTTATGTCTCAGGCACTCAGAAAATTAACAGCAGTTGTTAACAAGACAAATTGTATAGTTGTATTCATCAATCAGTTACGTGAAAAAGTTGGAGTAATGTTTGGTAGTCCAGAGACAACAACTGGTGGTAGAGCTTTGAAATTCTACTCTTCTATCAGATTAGATGTTAGAAGGATTGAAACCCTAAAGGCTGGTGGTGAAATCATTGGTAACCGTACTCGTATCAAGATCGTAAAGAATAAAATCGCCCCACCTTTTAAAGAAGCGGAATTTGATATCATGTTTGGCGAGGGCATTTCCAAAGTAGGAGATATTTTAGACTTAGCTGCTAATGTTGATATTATACATAAGAGTGGTGCATGGTATGCATACAAAGGCGAAAAGATTGGTCAGGGTAGAGAAAATTCCAAAACTTTCCTAAAGAATAATCCTGTGATTTGTGAGGAAATCGAGGCATGTATCCGTGAGAGATATTGTCTTGATGGTCCAGTTATCACAGAAGACTCAGAAGAAGATATAAAAGAATTTGAAGAATCAGAGGAAAAATAATGCTTGTAACGGATATTGTTAAACTTGATAAAAAGAAAAGTAAGATAATATTCTGTGATGGTAGCATAATTGCCCTATATTCTAGTGAAATACGTAAGTTTGATATTTCTGTTGATTCAGAGCTTGATGATGATGTACTTGCCCTTATAAAAAAAGATATTCTCTTCAAAAGGGGCAAGGAAAGAGCATTATATATCCTTAAATCATCCTCAAAAACAAAACACCAGATAATATCTAAGTTAAAAGATGGCTATTATCCCGAGGATGTTATTGAGAGGATAGTAGCCTTTCTTAATGAATATAGTTTTATTGACGATTATGAATATGCCACTAGATATTATAATACATATTCAGGCTCCAAAAGTATTAGGGCAATCTCCATGGATTTAGTCAAAAAAGGTGTTGATAAGAGTATTATTTCAGAAATAGTGGATAGTGTTGATGTTGATAGAGAAACTGAACAAATCATGAAGCTATTGGAAAAAAAACATTATACCGAGCACATTGATGATTATAAAGAAAAGAATCGTATTATAAGTTATTTACTAAGACGTGGATATGAATATGATAAGATATCTTCATGTCTAAATTATTTTAAAAGTTAATAATTCACTGAATTTTGTGTTTTATTTTACAAATCTTACATTCTAAATACTAAATATTGTGGTTTTTGCATAATAATATTGCTGCTTTCTCTTGACATTAGAGCTAAAAAAGTATAAAATTTTAATGTTGTAATTTGTACAATGAAAACTAAATAAGGAGGTGCTCCTGTGGAAACTACAGCTATAATTGCTATGGAAACAAGTACAGCTATAATTGCTATTGCAATTACTTTTGTCGTTACTGCTATTTTTGCAAGCTTTGTTGCAATTACTTATCGTAAGAAAGTAGTAGAAGCAAAGATTGGAAGTGCAGAGGCGAAATCAAGAGAAATTATAGATGAAGCATTGAAAACTGCTGAGACTAAAAAGCGTGAGGCTCTTTTAGAGGCTAAGGAAGAAAATCTCAAAGCAAAGAATGAATTTGAAAAGGAATCTAAAGAACGTCGTAATGAAATTCAAAGATATGAAAAACGAGTTCTTGCAAAAGAAGAGTCTATTGAAAAAAAATCAGAACAGCTTGAGAAGAAAGAAAATTCTTTGGCAAACAAAGAAGAACAACTTGCAAAAATCAAGGCAGAAGTTGAAAAACTTAATGAACAAAGAACACAGGAACTGGAGAGAATTTCAGGGCTCACCTCTGAACAAGCAAAAGAATTATTGTTACAAACTGTTGAAGATGAAGTTAAACTTGATACTGCAAAATTAGTGAAAGAACTTGAAACAAGAGCAAAAGAGGAAGCAGGAAAGAAAGCAAAGGAGTACATTGTTACAGCTATTCAAAAATGTGCAGCTGATCATGTATCTGAGACTACTATTTCCGTAGTACAGCTTCCGAACGATGAAATGAAAGGCCGTATCATTGGTCGTGAAGGACGTAATATTCGTACTTTAGAGACAATGACAGGTGTTGATCTTATAATAGATGATACTCCTGAAGCTGTTATTTTATCAAGCTTTGATCCAATAAGACGAGAAGTTGCAAGAATTGCACTTGAGAAACTTATTGTTGATGGTAGAATTCACCCAGCAAGAATTGAAGAGATGGTAGAAAAAGCGCAAAAGGATGTTGAAACCATGATGCGTGAAGAAGGTGAGGCAGCTACTCTTGAAGTAGGTGTACACGGAATCCATCCTGAACTTGTCAGATTACTTGGCAAGATGAAGTTTAGAACAAGCTATGGTCAAAATGCTTTGAAACATTCAATTGAAGTTGCACTCCTTACAGGCTTATTAGCAGGTGAAGTTGGCGTAGATATTAGGATGGCTAAAAGAGCAGGTTTATTACATGATATTGGTAAATCTGTTGATCATGAAATCGAAGGCTCACATATTCAGATTGGTGTAGATTTATGTAGAAGATATAAGGAATCTGCATTGGTAATTAACGCAGTAGAGGCTCATCATGGAGATGTAGAACCTCAATCGCTTATCGCATGTTTAGTACAGGCTGCAGACGCTATTTCGGCGGCTAGACCTGGCGCAAGACGTGAAACTCTTGAAACATATACAAACAGATTGAAACAATTAGAAGACATTACCAACTCTTATAAGGGAGTTGAGAAGTCATTTGCTATTCAGGCAGGTAGAGAAGTTCGTATTATAGTCGTTCCAGAACAGGTATCAGATGCTGATATGGTTATAATGGCTAGAGAAGTTTCTAAACAGATAGAAGCTGAATTAGAATATCCTGGACAGATTAAAGTAAATGTTATCCGTGAATCACGTGTAACTGACTACGCAAAATAATCCGGTTTGAAAGTAAGAAAATTACAGTCTAGATATTTATATGTCTAGACTGTTTTTTATTGTATTTTTTTCTCAAAATTATAGACTATTTTTTTTTATTATATTATAATGATGACTGTTTAAAAATCATCCTTAAAGGCTTTCTTTAAGGCACAAAAAGATTAGGTGGTGCAGATATGTCATTAACATTATCAACAAAATCAAAGGCTGTTAAGCCTTCATCAACACTTGCTATTACAGCAAAGGCAACTGAACTTAAGAGTCAAGGCATTGATGTAGTAGGATTTGGAGCTGGTGAACCAGATTTTAGAACTCCAGAAAATATTTGTAATGCAGCAATTGACGCAATTAATGATGGTTTTACAAAGTACACAGCAGCCTCTGGTATCAAAGAACTTAAACAGGCTATATGTGATAAGTTTAAAGAATTTAATAAACTTAACTATGAACCCGATCAAATAGTAATTAGCAATGGTGGAAAACATTCACTTACTAATGTATTTACTGTTTTATGTAATCCTGGTGATGAAGTAATAATTCCTGCACCATATTGGCTTAGCTATCCAGAAATAGTTAAACTTGCTGGTGGTGAACCAGTTATTGTTTACGGTGGTAAGGAACAAGGCTATAAGGTTAGTGTTGAACAGCTTAAAGCTGCAATAACAGATAAGACAAAAGCTCTTATTTTAAATACTCCAAACAATCCAACAGGTATGATTTACACAGAGGAAGAACTCCGCGAAATAGCTGATTTTGCAGTTGAAAACGATATTTATGTTGTATCTGATGAAATGTATGAAAATCTTGTATATAATGGTCAGAAACATGTAAGTATAGCTTCATTTAATGAAGAAATTTATAAGAGAACAATAACTGTCAGTGGACTTGCAAAGAGCTATGCAATGACAGGATGGAGAATTGGATATACAGGTTCTTCTAAAGAAATTGCAAAATTAATGGGTTCAGTTCAGAGTCATCAAACATCAAATCCTAACTCAATTGCTCAAAAGGCGGCTGTAGAAGCTCTTACAGGCGATCAATCTACTGTTAAGATGATGATTGAAGAGTTCGACAAGAGAAGACAGTATATGTATGATAGAATTTGTAAGATGAAATATGTATCAACATTAGAGCCAAATGGTGCTTTTTATGTATTTATTGATGTGCATGATGTACTTGAAAAGTCTTACAAAGGCAATAAAATTGGAGATACATCGGAGATGGCAAGAATACTTATTGAAGAATTCAATGTAGCAGTTGTTCCATGCGCAGACTTTGGTTTCCCTGAACATATTAGACTTTCTTATGCTATTAAGATTGAAACAATAGATAAAGGACTTTCAAGAATTGAAAAATTCCTTGAGGAATTAAACTAATATTACTACGTTATAGTAATGAGAAACCTATGCTGGGTTTCTCATTATTTATATTGTGGGTTCAAATATGGACAGTAATAAAATGTGGATAAGAATTAAGTTTCGAATTACACTTAGTAAATAGATAGAGTTAAAAAATAAATTAATAATTAATTTGAAATTATGCTGAAATTAAGTTAATATCTAATTAGTTTAAAGAATTGCCTTAAGTGAATAAAATTTAGAATTAGATATATATTAAGAAAAGGAAAGTGAAGGTGCAATTTATGGCAAAAATTGGTTTTATTGGTATGGGTAATATGGGTTTTGCAATGTTAAGTGGTGCATTAAAGATATTTAGTAAAGAGGATTTAATCTTTACAGATGCAAGTTCAGAAAGAATGGAAGTAGTTACTAGTAAAACAGGTGTGTCCCATTTAGAGACCAATGCGGAGTTAGCTAATAGTGTGAAATTTATTGTTCTTGCAATTAAGCCACAATTTTATTCACAGATAATAAAAAACATTGAAAATGTAATTACAAAGGATCATGTTGTTATATCTATTGCGCCAGGTATTAGCATAGATACACTTAGAGATTCATTGGGATATGATTCTAGGATTGTTAGAGCAATGCCAAATACTCCAGCACTTTTAGGTGAGGGGATGACAGGCGTGTGCTATGATGCTACGATTTTTACATATGAAGAAAAAGAGATAATAGCATCAATTTTTAAATCTTTTGGTAAATATAGAATTATGGAAGAGCGACTTATGAGCGCGGTTACTTGTGCAAGTGGAAGCTCACCAGCGTATGTATATATGTTTATAGAAGCTATGGCAGATGGTGTAGTTAAACATGGAATGCCAAGAGAGGCTGCTTATGAAATGGTGGCTCAGACAGTTTTAGGTGCTGCTAAGATGGTTCTTGAAACAGGAAAACACCCAGGAGAATTAAAAGATATGGTATGTTCTCCAGGCGGAACAACTATTGCAGGCGTAGCTGCGCTTGAGGAGGGTGGCTTTAGAAATAGTATTATAAAGGCTTGTGATGCTTGCTATGATGTATCTGAGGGTTTTAAGAAATAAATGCTCTGCCAATAAGATATAAAAAGAAAAAGCAGATATACAAATAGATATAAAGAACAAATTTTTTTGTTTGGAACAAAATATTTTTATAAAGTATATTGTGCTTAACAAACGTTTATATATTAAAATATTTAAAGGAGCAGATATGGAAAAATTAGAACGATTAAGCAGAGAACTTGTATATAAAGGAGCGGTAATTGATTTATATAAAGATAAGGTTGTGGATGAAAATGGATTAGTAAAAGATTACGATACCATACTTCATAAGGGTGCGGCGGCAGTTGTAGCTGTAACTGATGAGGGGAAAATAATAATGGTTCGTCAATATAGAAATATTTTAGATAGATTCACCCTGGAATTACCAGCAGGTGGTAAGGATACAATAGATGAACCAACTATAGAGTGTGCTGCAAGAGAATTAGAGGAAGAAACAGGATATAAATCGGATGATTTGGAACTTTTGTTAAGTATAAAGACTACCGTGGCATTTTGTAATGAAGGAATAGATATATATGTGGCTAAAAATTTAAAAAGGTCAAAGCAACACTTAGACGAGGGAGAATTCATTGATGTGTTTGAATATGATATTGAAGATTTAGTTTCAATGGTGTATGAACAAAAGATTCAAGATTCAAAGACCGTATGCGCCATATTGGCATACTATAATAAGTATGTAAATAGATAGAAACAACCCCGCTAGGTATAATTGAAAAGAAATACGCATATATTCAAAGGACAAAACAGTTGGTGAATGTATGCGTATTTTTTATTTAAATAGTAAAGGAAAGGTACCTTTAAGTAAAAAATATCTATGGGATTTTTTTATAAAAGTTTTTCTATAACGATAAGTTTATGTGTACTTGCTTTTATTGCTGTTATCAGTGTGGTAACAATCAGTTTCTTGGAAAGTTATGTAAATTTAGAAATTGTAAATTGGATGCAGAGGTTCTTATAAAATCAAATATTTGTCTCAAATGTTAAATAAATGTTAAAAAATTATATTGCATTTCTGTAAACCTTTGTATATAATAATTCGTATATTGAGTCCGTAGAATGGAGAAGAAGTTATGAAGCAAAAGATTGAGGATTTTTTGGTTTTCCTCTTAGAAACTAAAAAGATTTCGCAGAATACCATTTTATCTTATAGACGTGATTTGAATAAGATGGTGGATTATTTAGTCAGTCATGGGACGCAGTCTCTTGATAAAGTTACTGCCACAAATATTAATTCCTATGTGTTGTTTTTAGAAAAGGAAGGTAAATCATCAGCAACTATTTCTCGTAATATATCTTCAATGAAGACATTTTTTCACTATTTATTAAATAGGGGAGAGATAACCACAGAACCAACGGAGATGATAACAACCCCTAAAATAGATAAGAAGAATCCGGAGATTGCATCTTCTTCTACTATAGACAAGTTATTAAAGGCTCCTTCTGGAAATACCCCGAAAGAAGTAAGAGATAGGGCTATGTTAGAACTTTTATATGCTACAGGTATAAGGGTCAGTGAATTAGTAGATTTGACAACTTCAGATATTAATATTCAAATGTGTTATATAATATGTAGGAATCCCAAGAGGGATAGGGTTGTTCCTTTTGGTCACAAGGCAAAGCAAATATTAGTGAAGTACATGACCACGGCAAGACCTGCACTTATTCATGATGAAATACCATGGCTTTTTGTTAATTTCTTTGGAAGAAAGCTAAGTAGACAAGGCTTTTGGAAAATACTTAAGGAATATGCAGCCTCTTGTGGTATTAGTGATGATATTACTCCACATACATTTAGACATTCTTTTGGTGCACATTTGATTGAAAATGGTGCTGATATAAGAGCGGTTCAAGAGATGATGGGACATGCTGATATATCATCCACGCAGATTTATGCAGAATTATCAAGTAAAAGACTTAGACAGGTTTATGATAAAGCACATCCAAGAGGATAATGGAGGATTACATTTATGGGAAGATTTATTTTCGGACACAAAAAGACTATACTTGCGATTATCTTAGTTGCTATTGGAATTTATTTTATTGTTATCGGTAGAATTAATGATGATAAACTTAATTACATAACAAATGTTTCTAGAATTACTTTAGAGAATATTTCAAAAAATGAATATGTAGAGGGCGAGTTATATACAGTACTTGGCGGGTCTAATGCAGTATACTATAAAAATGTTAATGATTTATCTCGTATATATTATATTCCGATTGATAATTATAATAAAAATAAGAATGAACAGGTACAATATATACCCATATATGTTTCAGAAAAGAACCTTAAGGATTTTGAGGTGATTACAAAAGGAAATGATTCTGCTTCATATCATTTAACAGGTAAGATAGTTGATATAAAAGAATATGAAGAACCGTATGATAAATTAAAAAATATCCTCAAACTGCAAAGTGATGAGGAAGTAGATAAGTTGGTTTCAAATGAATATATGATAGAAATAGTTGACTTTCAGCAAGAGAAAAAATATTATATAAAAGGCATTGTACTAATGATACTAGGATTGGTACTTTTGTTTACCTTTGGTGAACGAAATAGCTAGAAAGGGCGAAAAAGATGAGTTTTGAATTTATAAAAAAATTACCAACACCAGCGGAGATTAAAGAGCAATATCCTCTTGAAAAGGGTCTTGTAGAACTAAAAAAACAAAGAGATAGCGAGATAGCTGACGTTTTCACAGGAAAGAGCGATAAATTTTTAATGGTTATTGGACCTTGTTCTGCTGATAATGAAGATGCAGTTCTTGATTACGTTTCTAGATTAGCAAAAGTACAAGAAAAGATTAAGGACAAGGTTATTATAATACCTAGAATATATACCAATAAGCCTCGTACAAATGGACAGGGCTATAAAGGTATGCTTCATCAACCAGATCCAGAAAAAAAGCCAGATATGTTAGCTGGACTTTTGGCTATAAGAGAAATGCATATTAAAGCAATGAAAGAAACTGGTCTTACAGCGGCAGATGAGATGCTTTATCCAGAAAACTTCAGATATTTTGAAGATATTCTTTCATATGTTGCAGTTGGTGCACGTTCGGTTGAAGATCAACAGCATAGATTAACAGCTAGTGGTATGGATATTCCATGTGGCATGAAGAATCCAACAAGTGGCAACCTTTCAGTTATGATGAATAGTGTTATTGCGGCTCAGAGTGGACATACATTCTTATATCGTGGACATGAAGTTAAAACAGAAGGAAATCCACTCACACATACTATATTAAGAGGTTCTGTCAATAAGCAAGAGCAATGTATAGCAAATTATCATTATGAAGATTTAATTTTACTACATAGATTATACGAAGAAAGAAATCTTGTAAATCCAGCATGTATTGTGGATGCAAACCATTCTAATTCCAATAAACAGTTTATGGAACAGATTCGTATTACAAAAGATGTTCTTCATAGTAGGAATAACTCTCCAGAGATAAAAAATCTTGTAAAGGGCTTAATGATAGAGAGTTACATTGAAGGCGGATGTCAAAAGATTGGTGAGCATATTTATGGAAAATCAATTACAGATCCTTGTCTTGGCTGGGAAGATTCAGAGAGATTATTGCTAGAAGTTGCAGAGTTGGTATAGTACAAATACTTGCATAGGAAATTTTGATTTTTTATAATTAATAAAAATAAGTAAAATAGAATCCCAAAAGCCAGATAAAAGTTCTGGATTCTGGGATTTTTTATATTAGTAAGAAAGTTGTAATGAATTGCTGAATTTTAACGGAATAATTAACCTGAATTTAATGGTATATTTAAAATAAATGTAGTAATATATTTATAGATTGAATTATGTTAGTGAATTAAAAATGTAAACAGAGAGGTAGTTTGTATGAAAAAAATGAATCGTGTAATTTGGATTATTCTAGATAGCGTTGGCATCGGAGAGCTTCCTGATGCAAAAGATTATGGAGATGTAGGAGCAGCAACATTACAGCATATTTATGAACAAAGAGGTCTTGATGTACCTTGCTTAAAGAGTCTTGGACTAGGGGATATAGAAGGTGTAAATATTGATATTTCAAACAACGATGTTTTAGATAAAGATGCCACACATTTCGATAGTCTATGTATTAAAAAGACGTCAACGCCTGTAGGTGTTTACGGTAAGGCAGCTGCAGTATCATATGGTAAAGATACTACTATAGGCCATTGGGAAATGATAGGTGTTGTTAGTAAAAAACCGTTTCCAACATATCCAAACGGTTTTCCAGAGGAGATTGTTGATAGATTTATAAAAGAGACTGGGGTGGATGGAATATTAGGGAATTGCACAGCATCTGGAACAGCTATAATTGATGAACTGGGCGATGAACATATTAAAACAGGGAAGCCAATTATATATACTTCGGCTGACAGTGTTTTTCAGATTGCATGTCACGAGGACGTTTACTCTGTAGAGAAATTGTATGAAATGTGCTCAGTTGCAAGAAAAATCCTTGTGGGTGAACATGCAGTGGCCAGAGTTATTGCTAGACCTTTTACAGGAAAAGAGGGTATATATAAACGTACTTCAAATAGACGAGATTTTTCACTTGAACCTGATAGTGATAATCTTTTAAAAAATATATCTGATAGTGGACTCGAGGTGGCTGCAGTTGGAAAGATAGAGGATATTTTTGCTGGAAGTGGAATAACTAGTGCTGTTCATACGGTGGACAACAAAGATGGTATTGATAAAACATTGGAATATATGAAAAATGTAAAAGCAGGATTAATATTCACCAATCTTGTTGACTTTGATTCAAAATGGGGACACAGAAGAGACGTAGAGGGATATGGAAGAGGTCTTGAAGATTTCGACTCTAGATTAAATAATATTATTGAAGCTATGAATGAGGAGGATATTTTATTTATAAATGCAGATCATGGATGCGACCCGACATTTACGGGAACAGATCATACACGTGAATATGTTCCTGTACTTGTATATTCAAAACAAATGAAGCAAGGAATTAATCTTGGAACATTATCCTCATTTGCAGATATTGGGCAAACAATAAGCGAGATTCTTAATGTAAAGCCGTTGAAATATGGAAAGTCATTTATAAGTAAAATTTCAGAGAGTATGTTGGATAAGTGTTTTGTAAAAAGCTCCAATGCAAATGAATCAATATCTCGTACAGTGAAGATTGATAATAACATAAATAGTCAAAATCACATGAATGTTTATGATATTATAACAAAAAAGAAACGTGGTAATAAACTTAGCAGAGAAGAAATTGAGCATATGGTTTTAGGATATACGAACGGAGATGTTCCTGATTATCAAATGTCGGCATTACTTATGGCTATTTGCATTAATGGCATGGATGAAGTTGAGACTTTTGCACTAACTGAGATAATGCGCGATAGTGGTGATGTTTTGAACCTAAGTGATATAAATGGGATAAAAGTAGATAAACATAGTACTGGTGGCGTTGGTGATAAAGTTTCCTTGATTCTATCTCCAATGGTGGCAGCTCTTGGTGTTCCAGTTGCTAAAATGTCTGGAAGAGGATTGGGACATACGGGTGGTACCATAGATAAATTGGAAAGCATTAATGGATTTACTACGGATATGACAAGGGAGCAGTTTGTAAATAATGTGAATAACTTTGGAATGGCTATTGCTGGGCAGACAGCTAATTTAGCTCCAGCGGATAAAAAAATTTATGCACTACGTGATGTGACAGCCACTGTAGACTGTATTCCACTAATTGCAAGCAGCATTATGAGTAAGAAGCTCGCATCTGGTGCAGATGCCATTGTACTAGATGTTAAATGTGGCAATGGTGCATTTATGAAAAATGAAGAATCGGCTAAAGAACTTGCAAAAACTATGATAAATATAGGTGAAAAAGCTGGGAAGACAATGTCTGCCGTAATTACTGATATGAATCAACCATTGGGAACACACATAGGCAATTCGTTGGAAGTAGCTGAAGCTATTGAGGCATTAAAAGGAAATGGAAGCCATGATATTATGGAAGTGGTTTTTGAGTTGGGAACGTGCATGATAATTGATTCAGGTCTTGAATCAGATAGAAATACAGCAAGATGCTTGTTAGAAGAAACTATCACATCGGGTAAGGCAATTGAAAAATTTAAGGACTTTGTATGTGCTCAAGGTGGAGATGTTTCTATAATAGAAAATATACAGGAATTATACAAAACAAGTATTTGCGAGGAGATATTTGCAGATTGCCAGGGATATATATCTAGCATAGACACAGAATCAATAGGAAGAGCTGTTCAAATATTGGGCGGTGGAAGAGAAACAAAAGATAGTATTATTGATCCTCTTGTGGGTATTATTATAAACAAAAAGATAGGCGATGTTGTTTCGATAAATGATAGTATATTTAAAATATATGCCAATGATGAAAATAAGTTTTTAGATGCTGTAAGGCTGTTGAAGAATAGTTATCATATTGAAATTGATAGGAAAAATGTAGAAGTACCACCAATAATTAAAGAAGTGATGTAACTTGTTTTATTAGTTTTAAAATGATATAATCAAACAAAAGAAATTTAAGTAAAACACTTAAATGAAAAAATATACGGAGGTAAGCAAGAAATGGCAAGAAAAATGAAAACCATGGATGGAAACACAGCAGCAGCTCATGTATCGTATGCATATTCAGATGTTGCAGCCATCTATCCTATAACACCTTCTTCTGTTATGGCTGAACTATCAGACAAATGGGCAACAGAAGGACGTAAGAACGTATTTGGACAGGAAGTAATGGTACAGGAGATGCAATCAGAGGCTGGTGCAGCTGGTGCGGTTCATGGATCATTAGCAGCAGGGGCCTTAACGACGACATTTACTGCTTCACAGGGACTTCT
Organism: Clostridiales bacterium; assembly: GCA_012520815.1. Classification (GTDB taxonomy): domain Bacteria; phylum Bacillota; class Clostridia; order Lachnospirales; family Lachnospiraceae; genus SVEL01. The sequence continues at coordinate 15,972 of JAAYNM010000027.1, read as the reverse complement.
TCTTATGATTCCAAACATGTATAAAATAGCTGGTGAATTATTACCGGGTGTTATTGATGTATCGGCTAGAGCAATAGCAAGTCATGCATTATCAATTTTTGGAGATCATTCAGATGTATATGCTTGTCGTCAGACAGGTTTTGCAATGCTTTGTTCTTCAGGGGTTCAGGAAGTAATGGACCTTTCACCTATAGCACATTTATCAGCAATAAAAGGAAAAGTACCATTTATTAATTTCTTTGATGGATTTAGAACATCACATGAATTACAAAAGATTGAAGTGTGGGATTACGAAGATCTTGAAGATATGTTAGATAAAGATGCAGTAATGGCATATAGAAATAATTGTCTTAATCCAAATCATCCATGTCAGAGAGGTTCTGCTCAGAACCCTGATATCTTCTTCCAGGCAAGAGAAGCTTGTAATGAATATTACGATGCTCTCCCAGATGTAGTAGAAGGTTACATGGATAAGGTTAACGAAAAACTTGGTACAGACTACAAGCTCTTCAACTATTATGGAGCGCAAGATGCTGAACACGTTATCGTTGCTATGGGTTCAGTTTGTGAGACTATTGATGAAACAATAGACTACCTTTTAAAACAAGGACAGAAAGTCGGAGTTATTAAAGTTCGACTTTACAGACCATTTAGCGTTAAGCATTTATTTGATGCTATTCCAGATACAGTTAAGCAGATAACAGTTCTTGATAGAACAAAGGAGCCAGGCGCACTTGGCGAACCTCTTTATCTTGATGTTGTTGCAGCGCTTAGAGAATCTAAGTTTAAAGATGTTCCAGTTTTCACTGGAAGATATGGTCTTGGATCAAAAGATACTACACCTGCACAGATAATAGCTGTATATAAGAATACTACAAAGAAAAAATTTACAATTGGTATTGTTGATGATGTTACAAATCTTTCATTATCACTTGATGAAAACCCTGATACAGCACCAGATTCAATTATCAGATGTAAATTCTGGGGACTTGGTGCAGATGGTACTGTAGGTGCAAATAAAAACTCAATTAAGATTATTGGTGATAATACAGATATGTATGCACAAGCTTACTTTGATTATGATTCAAAGAAATCAGGCGGTGTTACAATTTCTCATTTACGTTTTGGTAAGGAGCCAATTAAGTCAACATACTTAATTAGTATGGCTAACTTCGTAGCTTGTCATAATCCTGCATATGTACGTAAGTACAATATGGTACAAGACTTAAAGGACGGCGGAACTTTCCTTTTGAACTGCAGTTGGGATATGGAAGGCCTTGAAAAGCATTTGCCAGGACAAGTAAAGAAATATATTGCAGATCATAATATTAAATTCTACACCATTGATGGTATAAAGATTGGTAAAGAAATAGGCCTCGGTGGACGTATTAATACAGTATTACAGTCAGCATTCTTCAAACTTGCAAATATCATTCCAGAAGAAAAAGCTATCGAACTTATGAAAGCAGCTGCAAAGTCTGCTTATGGTAAAAAAGGCGATGCTATTGTTCAGATGAATTATGATGCTATCGAACGTGGAGCACAGGATGTTGTAGAAGTTACAGTTCCAGAAAGCTGGAAAGATGCAGCTGGAGAAACTCTTGGAAATGTAGTTACAGGTGACAGAAAAGATGCTGTTGACTTTGTTAACAATATCCAAATACCTATAAATATGCAGGAAGGTAAGAACTTACCAGTATCTGCATTTAAAGATTACGTTGATGGAACAACACCTTCAGGAACTTCTGCTTTTGAAAAGAGAGGTATTGCAGTTGACGTTCCAGAATGGAATCCACAAAACTGTATCGAATGTAACTTCTGTTCTTATGTTTGTCCACATGCTTGTATTAGACCAGTTGCAATGACAGAGGAAGAAGCTGCTGCAGCACCAGCTGGAACAAAGACAAAAGATATGATGGGTATGCCAGGAAAGAAATTCGCAATTTCAGTTTCTGTTCTTGACTGTACAGGATGTGGTTCTTGTGCAAATGTATGTCCAGGTATGAAGGGTAACAAAGCCCTTACAATGGCTCCACTTGAAACACAGTATGATGAACAGCCAATCTTTGAATATGCTCAGAAACTTCCTAAGAAGGCAGATGTATTAGAAAAATTCAAAGAAACAACAGTTAAGGGTAGCCAGTTTAAACAGCCATTACTTGAGTTTTCAGGTGCATGTGCTGGTTGTGGTGAAACACCTTATGCAAAACTTATGACACAGTTATTTGGTGATAGAGCATATATTGCAAATGCTACTGGATGTTCATCTATCTGGGGCAATTCGTCACCATCTACACCATATACAGTTAATGGCGAAGGTAAAGGACCTGCTTGGTCAAATTCATTATTTGAAGATAATGCAGAATTTGGTCTTGGTATGAAACTTGCTCAGAACGCTATGAGAAAGGGTCTTAAAGATAAGGTTACAGCTCTTTTAGATTCTGACAAAGAAGATGTTAAGACAGCAGCAACTAAGTATCTTGATACATTTGAATGTGGAGCTACAAATGGCGAAGCTACAGATGAACTTGTTAAGGCACTTGAAGCATGCGGATGTGATGCAGCAAAAGATATCTTACAGTATAAAAATTTCCTTTCAAAGAAATCACAGTGGATCTTCGGTGGTGATGGTTGGGCTTATGATATTGGATTCGGTGGCTTAGATCACGTAATAGCTAGTGGACAAGATGTAAATATCCTTGTGTTTGATACAGAAGTATATTCAAATACAGGTGGTCAATCATCAAAGGCTACACCAACTGGTGCTGTTGCTCAGTTCGCAGCAGGTGGAAAAGATGTTAAGAAGAAAGATCTTGCACAGATAGCTATGAGTTATGGATATGTATATGTTGCACAGATAGCACAAGGCGCAGATATGAATCAGTGTATAAAAGCATTTGTAGAGGCTGAAAGCTACAATGGTCCTTCTCTTATTATTGCATACGCTCCATGTATCGCTCATGGTATTAAAGGTGGTATGAGTGGCGCTCAGACAGAAGAGAAGAAAGCGGTTACTTCAGGTTACTGGAATCTCTTTAGATTTGACCCTAGAAATAAAGAAGAAGGAAAGAATCCATTTATTTTAGATAGCAAAGCTCCAACTACAGAGTACAAGGATTTTATCAACAACGAAGTTCGTTATAGCTCACTTGCCCGTTCAAATCCAGAGAGAGCAGCAATTCTCTTTGATAAGGCTGAACAGCAAGCTAAAGAGAAGTATGAATATCTCTTAAGACTCAGTAAGTTATACGAGTAAATTTTAGTTTTATCAATTAGAAACTAAATAGAAAATCTAAAAATAAAAAATTCTATCAGGGAAGACGGAAGTCTTCCTTGATTTTTTTGTGAAAACACATTTTTCTTGATAAATTATGTGTTTAGGTGTATTATATCTCAGTGTGTATTTAAAATAGAAATGTGGTGAAATTATGGAAATACTAATAGTTAGACATGGTGAAACAGTATGGAATAAAGATGGAAAAATCCAAGGGACTGCTAATATTCAATTGAATGAACATGGCAGAGATCTGGCTAGAAAAACAGGTGAGGCACTTAAGGATATCCAGATTGACAGAATATATTCTAGCCCTTTAGATAGAGCATATGAAACGGCTTCGCTTATAATGGGTGATAGAAATTTAGAAATAATTAAAGATGATCGTATTCGAGAAATTTGCTTTGGCGAATACGAGGGTCAAAAAATAGAAGAATTAGAAAAAGAAACAAGTTTTACCCATTTTTTCAAACATCCAGAACTTTTTATACCAGGTAAGGATGGAGAAACTCTTGAGGCACTTTGTAAGAGAGGTGCTGATTTTATGGAAAATGAGATTTTACCATTAAATAATACCTGCAAGAGAGTGATGATTGTTGCACATGGTGCAATGAACAAGGCATTAATGATGTATGTTAAAAATCAAGATATATCAAAATTTTGGTCAGGTGGTCTTCAACAAAACTGTAATGTTATAATTTTGGATTACAAAGATGAAGAGTTTCAAATTATTGATGAGCAGAAGATTTTTTACTAGAAATGTATAAGTGTAAACATTTGTAATTGAGAACAAAGCAGGAAAACTGGTTAATTAAAACTAGGAAGCTTCATGTGGAGGAAAAGATGAAAGAAAAGTTTAAAAAGATATTGAAATCGTTAGTGGAAGGAACAAAACAATATTTTAAGAATATTAAAGAGAACCCAGTGAAGAAAGTTACAGTGATTAGTTTTTTTGTAGCACCCATTTTAGTTAATATCGTAATAGAAGTATTAAATAAACGTTCATTATTTAAATGTTTAGGCTCGATAGTTGTTGATTTTCCAACGTTTATGGTAAATTACTTTATAGTACTATTCACAATGTCAATAGTTTTACTTATGAGTAAGAGACTTGCAGGAATCGTAGCGGTTTCTGCTGTTTGGATTGGACTAGGCATTGCAAATTTTATATTGAAGTCTTTTAGGGAAACACCGTTTTCATTTAGTGATATTAGATTAGCAGGTTCGGTAATGGATATTATAGATAAATATCTAAACCCATTTAGTTTGATGTTAATTATTGCGATGATTTGTCTTGCTATTTTGGCTATTATCGTATTATATATAAAAGTACCTAGATATGATAAAAAAATTAACCCTTTCAGGAATATTATTTTTATTGCAATATCGTTTTTGGTTATGGTTGGAGCAATGAATGTTGGAGAAAAGTTTGGATGGGTATCAGAGAGATTTCCAAATATGACAATAGCATATAAGGAATATGGCTTTGTGTACTGTTTTGCAAACAGCGTGGTTAAAGTCGGTGTAGAAAAACCAGATGTTTATTCAAAAGAATTATTAGAAGAAATTGTATCGCGTATTCACTCAGAAGAAACAGTTGATGAGGGTAAAGTAGAAACTCCCAATATTATTTTCTTGCAGCTTGAATCATTTTTCGATGTAAACAAAGTTAAAGACTTAGAATTATCTGAGGAAGCAACTCCAATATTTAATCAGTTAAAGAAGGATTTTCCATCAGGATATTTAACTGTAAATAATGTAGGTTATGGAACGGCGAATACTGAATTTGAAGTTATGACAGGTATGAATCTAGATGATTTTGGTCCAGGTGAATTTCCATATAAAACTGTATTGCAGGATAATACATGTGAAAGTATGAGTTTCATTCTAAGGGACTATGGATATGTAACCCATGCAATGCATAACAATACAGGCACATTTTACGCTAGAAACCTTGTGTTTAAAAATCTAGGTTTTGACACATATACCTCAATTGAATATATGTATCCAGAAGAATATACACCACTTAATTGGGTGAAGGATACTATTCTTACGGATGAAATAATTAAGGTGTTAGATTCAACAGAAGAACAAGATTACTTGTATGCTATTTCTGTTCAAGGACATGGTAGCTATCCAACATCAAGCGTTATTGAAAATCCAACAATTCAAATTAGTGGAATTGAGGATGAATCAAGAGCATATCAGTTTGAATACTATGTAAACCAAATTAAAGAAATGGATGATTTCATTGGTGAACTAACAGCTGCCTTATCTGAATATGATGAGGACACAATCCTTGTAATGTATGGAGACCATCTTCCAAGTCTTGATTTAGCAGAGGAAGAATTAGAAAATGCTAATCTTTACCAGACAGAATATATCATTTGGAGCAATTATGGATTACAGTTGGATGATAAGGATATTGAAATATTTGAGCTTGGTTCAAGAGTTATGCAGGCGCTTAATATTGATGGTGGTGTTATAAATAAATTCCATCAGATTTATGAAGATGAAGATAATTATTTATCAGCGTTAACAACATTAGAGTATGATATCCTTTATGGAGATCAGTATGTATTTGATGGACAGACACCATATATTGCTACAGATATGATGATGGGAACATACGAAATTACAATAAAAGATGTAGTTAAGGATGAAGGTCAGTTTAACTATATAATTGACAACAATGAGCTTCAGTATACAGATTCAGCCGTAGATAATGATAATGGAAGAGGAATCGAAGATGAACTGGATGAAGATGGTAACCCTATAGATAGGGGCAACCAAGGAGATGAGGATACTACAGAAGAAGAAACTACAGGTGAAGAAGATCCAGATTTGGACAACTACTATATTGTTATTGGTGAGAATTTTACTAAGTATAGTCGAGTTTATATAAATGGTGAAATGTACTCTACTGAATTTATAGATTCAACAAAATTAAGAGTATATATTTCAAATATCAATTCTTTAGATACATTTACTGTAAAACAGTATTACAAGGGTAAAATCTTGAGTAAGACAAAGGACTATACATATATTGTAGCTACTTTGCCTGAAGATACATTGCCAGCAGGGCATGATGAAGTTAGAAAATCTGAAGATGTAGAAAACCAATAAATTTAGATTATTTAGTCATAAAAATAAGAAACAGCTTATATAATATATTAATTATTTCTGTTATGAGGATATATGAGATATATTTATAAGGCTGTTTCTTTGTTTTTGATTGTCATTATAATTAAAAAATCTGCTTTATAAATTTATCGGTTATATAGATAGTAGTCAGTATACATATAATCGATGTACCAATTACCACCAAGTAAATAGGATATGAAATACTCAGTTTCACTATCAGTTTGCATAGTTTTGGATAGAGATTCATCCATATAGTCGATAGAACAAGTAGATTCAACTAAAATAGCATATTCAATCTGGGATGAAATATTAAATTCACTTTTAAAGTACTGATTCATATTAAAAAGCTCTTTTTCATCAAATTCACTAGTATTAACAAGGGTATTATTGACGACAAAATACTCACCGAATAGTTGGCGGTACTTATCGTGAAGATAAGATACATATTCTTCATTTGTCTTGAAATTGTTGAACTCTAGAAGAAAATCTATAACTTCTTCTGGATAAACATATGAAATATAACTGCTATTATTATAAATGTAAGCATTATTGTTATAGTTACAAGGTCTTAGAATATCATCACTTGTATATATAACCCCATTTACACTGTATGTTTTTTCGTTCACAGGTACTTTGGTAGTTGGATCTTCACCTGTCTCATCAGTACTATTTTCAGAAGATTGCGCAAATGCGGAGGTTTCGTATGAACTTGCAACGTTACCTGATGAAGACCTAAGTTCATCGTGTTCTCTGGCTAAAAAGACATATTTTATAAAAAAGATGATTGCAATTATAGAAACTGTGGCAAATAAAACAGAATATGTAATGTTAAGTAATTTATGCTTGTTCATGTTATCCTCGCTTGACGTTTTATTGAAACTTATCTATTATAGTAATATCAATTAATGAAAAAATCAACTACAAGAGGTACTTATGAAGACAATATTGATTATTTTTTTAATTATAATCATTGTTTTATTTATATTAGTGATTTTACGTTCGTTATATGAATGTAATAACATAAGTGTTACTGATTATATAATAGATGTCCCAAATCTTACAAAGGACCATTCGTTTGCATTTATTGCTGATATACATTCAAAACAATTCAAGTCAAACAAGCTAATAGATAGGCTTAAAGCCTTAGATGTGAAGGAAGTTATTATTGGTGGAGATATGATTGTTGGAAAAGCCATAAATAATGACAATGGTAAGGAATGTTTGGAGCAATTAATAAGTAATTTTAAAGTTTACTATGTGTATGGCAATCATGAAACAAGGATTATAGATAGAAAAATTCCTGATATAAGTGGATTTTTACCTTTTGTTGAGAAGCAGGAAAGAGATGGTAGGCTTACTTTGCTAAATAATAAGTGCATCACTTTATTTGAGGATAAAGAAATAAATGGAGAACAAAAAAATAAATCATCAAAAGCAACTACTATAAAATTGTGGGGATTAGAATTAGGGGATGAATTTTATCATAAGAAAAGACCAAAGAAACTGGAAGTAAAAGATGTTAAGGGTAAATTGAAAGGTATAGATGAGGGGGGAGATGATATATACAATATTTTGATTTGTCATAAGCCAGATTATTTTTTTACTTATGCACAAAGTGGAGCAAATCTAGTTTTAGCAGGTCACAACCATGGTGGAATTGTAAGAATCCCTATACTAGGAGGAATTATATCAACTAGTTTTAAATTATTCCCCAAATACTCTGCGGGCTTATATGTGGAAGGTGAATCAAAGATGATACTTACACGAGGCATAGGTACCCATACAATTAATTTTAGATTGTTTAATAAGCCGGAGATAGTAAGGGTGAAATTACAATGTGATGCAAATACCAATTAAAAAATATTTGCATTTACCTTCCAAGTCTTGTAAAATAGCAAAAGTGTAGAAAATATGCTTGGAGAAAAAAATGGGAATTTTAGTTAAATTACAGGTGTTTGAAGGTCCATTAGACCTATTACTTCATCTGATAGATAAAAACAAAGTAAATATATATGATATACCTATTGTAGAGATAACAGCTCAATACTTAGAATATGTTAAATCTATGGATAGGGAAGATTTAAATATTGTCAGCGAATTTTTAGTTATGGCTGCAACACTTATCGATATAAAGTCTAGGATGCTATTGCCGAAAGAAGTTAATGAAAATGGTGAAGAGGAAGATCCTAGAGATGAATTGGTACAAAAACTTTTAGAGTACAAGATGTATAAATTTATGTCCCTAGAATTAAAAGATAGGGAATTAGATGCTGGAAAGGCTATGTATAAGATCCCTACATTACCAGAGGAGATACTACAGTATGAGCCGCCTGTGGATTTGGATAAGTTATTATCAGATGTGACATTATCAAAGCTGAATGATATATTCCAAATGGTTATCAAGAAGCAGGAAGACAAGGTAGACCCTATCAGAAGTCATTTTGGGAAGATAGAGAAAGAAGAAGTTTCGTTGCCTGACAAAATAGAGTACATAAAAGATTATGCTAAGATGCATAAAAAATTTAGCTTTAGAAAGCTCTTGGAGTCACAGCATACAAAGATGCATATTATTGTATCATTTTTAGCAGTATTAGAACTTATGAAGACCGGGACAATCAATATAGCCCAAGAAAAAACTTTTGATGATATATTGATTACAACCGTGTGATAATGGAGAATGAAGATGGAAATAACAAAGCTAGAGGCAGCTATTGAAGCTATTTTATTTACAATGGGCGAATCTGTTGAAATAGAGAAAATTGCAAAAGCTATCCAACATGATGAAGACACTACTAGAAAGATTATATACAATCTTATGGATAAGTATCAGACAGAGGATAGAGGCATTAAAATAATAGAATTAGATAATGCATTCCAGATGTGTACTAAACCAGAGATGTACGACTATCTTATTAAAGTGGCAAGTCAGCCAAAGAGACAAGTATTAACGGAAGTTATGTTGGAAACATTGTCTATTGTGGCGTATAAACAGCCAGTTACAAGGGCAGAGATAGAGGGCATACGTGGTGTGAAATGTGATCACGCAGTAAACAAACTCATAGAATATAACCTTATTACTGAAGTTGGAAGACTTGATGCTCCGGGGAGACCGCTTCTTTTTGGAACTACAGAAGATTTTCTAAGAAAATTCGGTGTTCAATCACTAGAGGACCTACCAGAAATATCAAATGATAAGTATGAGGATTTTAAAAGTGAAGCAGAGGAAGAGGTTCAGTTGAAACTTGATGTATAAAAAATAAATACGTTCATATAATACAAAAAAAGGGTTTTATATATGAAAAGAAAATATTTTAAGGTAAAGAAGCCAATTATTACATTACGTAAATTGTTGGCTTTTTTATTTTATTTGCCATACTTTTATGTGAAAACAAATTAAACAATCAGGAAATGGTTGTGCTAGGCGATAACAGCATAGACAGCCTTTATTGTTGACAATATAATCGCTACACAAGATGTAGAAACATACACTTATGAATGGTGTTTGAATAAAGTAATAAGTCTAACGATATGGACTTATTAATGCAAATTATACTTGCCATTTCAATGAAATTGATATAAACTTATAATCGGCAAAGAATTGATTTATTATTTCATTAAATATTTGCATAATACACAGAAAATGGAGGGCTCGATGATGAGTAATTCGGCAGAAAATTCAGCTATGTCAAGGATAAATGCATTAGTTGATGACAACAGCTTTGTCGAGATCGGCGGCTTAGTAAGTGCCAGAAACACAGACTTCAATATACAGGCAAAAGAAACACCTGCTGATGGAGTAGTGACTGGTTACGGTGTTATTGATGGCAATTTAGTTTACATTTACAGCCAAGATGCCAGTGTAATGGGCGGTACAATTGGTGAAATGCATGCTAAGAAAATCTCTAAGGTTTATGACCTTGCAATGAAGATGGGTGCACCAGTGGTTGGACTTATTGATTGTGCAGGTCTTCGTTTACAGGAAGCAACAGATGCACTTAATGCTTTTGGCGAAGTGTACAGCAAGCAAGTAATGGCTTCAGGTGTTGTTCCACAGATTACAGGTATATTTGGTATGTGTGGTGGCGGTCTCGGAATCGTTCCTACTCTTACAGATTTTACATTTATGGCTGAGAATGGCAAATTATTTGTTAGTTCACCAAATGCCCTTGATGGTAATATCGAAACAAAATGTGATACAGCTTCAGCTACATATCACAGTGAAGTAACTGGACTTGTAGACTTTACAGGAAGTGAAGCAGATGTTTTAGCAAGTATGAGACAGCTCTTAACAGTTCTTCCATCAAACAATGATGAAGATGCACCTGAAACAGAGTGTGTAGATGATCTTAATAGAGTGTGTGCTGATCTTGCAAATTGTGCAGAAGATACTGCAATCGCTTTATCACAAATCACAGATAGTGGATTTATGATAGAAGTTAAACCTTCATATGCAAAAGAGATGGTTACAGCTTTTATAAAACTTAACGGAGTAGTTGTTGGCGCAGTAGCAAACAGAACAAAAGTATATGACGAGAATTCTAACGTAACAGGTGAATTCGGGGCAGTGCTTACAACAGCTGGTGCTAACAAGGCTGCAGAGTTTATAACATTCTGTGATGCATTTAATATACCAGTACTTTCTCTTACAAATACAAAGGGCTTTGCAGCTACAGTGGAAGAAGAGAAAACTATTTCAAAGGCAGTAGCAAAGTTAACATATGCATTTGCTAATGCTACAGTTCCTAAGGTGAATGTTGTTATAGGTCATGCTTTTGGTAGCGCATACGTAGCAATGAATTCTAAGTCGGTAGGTGCTGATATGGTATTTGCTTGGCCAGATTCAAAGATTGGTACCATGAGTCCAAAACAGGCAGTTAGAATTATTTACGCTGATGATATTGCAAAAGCTGAGGATTCAGTTTCATTTATCAATGAAAAGGCAGAAGAATATAAGGCAACACAGACAACAGCAGGCTCAGCAGCTAAGAGAGGCTATGTTGATACTATTATTGAGGCATGTGATACAAGAAAATATGTTATCGGTGCTTTCGAGATGCTTTATACAAAGAGAGAGGATCGTCCAGCTAAAAAACATGGCACGGTTTAAAAGAGGTGACTAGATTGAAGAAGCTTAATAAATTTTTAGCAGTTCTGATCATTACTATTCTTTCAGTTTCGACAGTTACATTTGCTGGCCTATCAGATGTTAGTGATAATGAATATATCAGTAATGCAAAGCAAGTGTTCGAAGGTAGCTTTATTGGTATTAATACAGTAGAATGTGAATATTTTATCGACAACCAAATTGGTATGATAAAAAAAGCTTATGAGAATTTTTTACCATACACTGAGGAAGATGTACTTGGAGAATTTTCTGGAAAGTATAAAGATGAAAAAATTACACGTGAAGATAATCAGGTAAAATGTACATTTACTGCCTTGTGTGCTAATACAAACTTAAATGTAACGATTGTCTATAGTGAAATTGGTGGTTCACCAGCTATTACTAGTATTTCGTTTGAAAATGAAGAAAGTAATGCATCAATGGGTACAAGAATGGCAAATGCTGCTCGTAATACTCTTGTTGGAATGTTTACAGTTATTGTAATACTTTTGTTTATCCTAGCAATTATTTCCTTGTTTAAATTCATTCCTAAGATTCAGGCGAAGATGGAGAATAAAGGAAAGATAAATGATAGCGCGGTAGACAATGCAATTGCACAGATTACCGAAAAAGAAGAACTAGTAGATGATCTTGAACTCGTAGCAGTTATAACAGCTGCAGTTGCAGCAGCAAGCAATACATCGTCAGATAGCTTTGTTGTTAGATCAATTAGAAAAGCTAGAAGAAATAGATAATGGAGGCATATTAATGAAAACTTATAAAATTACGGTTAATGGAAATGTATATGATGTAGCAGTTGAAGAAACAGGAACAGGTGTGGTTACTACACCAGTTGCAGCACCTATGGCAGTAAAGACAGCTCCAGCAGTAGAAGCACCAAAGGCAACAGGTAGTGAGGGCGCAGTTAAGATTAATGCACCAATGCCTGGTAAGATTCTTTCAGTGAAAGTTTCTGCAGGCGCAGCTGTTAAAAAGGGTGATGTAATTTTGATTCTTGAAGCCATGAAGATGGAAAATGAAGTCGTAGCACCTCAAGATGGTACTATTGCTGGAATCAACGTTAATGAAGGAACTTCAGTAGAAGCTGGAGCTGTATTAGCTTCTTTAAATTAATTAACGTTATTTTACAATAATACTTTCAGGAGGTTAAAAGATGGATTACATTTTAGATACATTAGGAAATCTTGTGCATCAGTCAGCCTTTTTTGGTTTGACTTGGGGCAACTATTTAATGATTATAGTTGCATGTGTTTTCCTATTTCTTGCTATAAAGAAAGAATATGAACCACTTTTACTCGTTCCTATCGCATTTGGTATGTTGCTTGTTAATATCTATCCAGATATTATGGCATTACCAGAGGATACAGCTAATGGTGTTGGTGGTTTGTTACATTATTTCTATGTTTTAGATGAATGGAGTATTTTACCTTCACTTATCTTTCTTGGGGTAGGTGCGTTGACAGACTTTGGTCCGCTTATTGCCAATCCAAAGAGTTTTTTACTGGGTGCAGCAGCACAGTTTGGAATTTATGTGGCGTACTTTTTAGCAATTTTTATGGGCTTTAATGATAAGGCAGCTGCAGCAATTTCTATTATTGGTGGTGCAGATGGCCCTACATCAATTTTCCTAGCAGGAAAACTTGGTCAATCGAAACTTATGGGACCTATTGCTGTAGCCGCTTATTCATATATGTCGTTGGTACCAATCATTCAACCACCTATTATGAAACTTCTTACAACTAAGAAGGAAAGAGAAATTAAGATGGAACAGCTCCGTCCTGTAACAAAGTTAGAGAAGATTCTTTTCCCTATAGTAGTTACAATTGTTGTTTGTTTATTATTACCTTCAACAGCACCACTTGTAGGTATGCTTATGTTAGGTAATTTATTTAGAGAAAGTGGCGTTGTTAAACAGCTTACAGAGACAGCATCAAATGCACTTATGTATATCGTAGTTATTTTACTTGGTACATCAGTAGGTGCTTCTACAAGTGCAGAGGCTTTCTTAAATCTTGATACTTTAAAGATTGTTGCTTTAGGACTTGCGGCATTTGCTTTTGGTACAGCGGCAGGTGTTGTTATCGGTAAAGTAATGTGTAAACTTACAGGTGGAAAAATTAACCCACTTATAGGTTCGGCAGGTGTATCAGCTGTTCCTATGGCTGCTAGAGTATCACAAAAGGTTGGTTCAGAAGCAGATCCTTCAAACTTCCTTTTGATGCATGCTATGGGACCAAACGTAGCAGGTGTTATTGGTACAGCGGTTGCAGCAGGTACATTTATGGCTATATTCCTATAAAATAAAATGAAAGGATACAGGTGGTAATATATTATGGCAGAAAAGAAACCGATTAAAATAACCGAAACAATATTACGTGATGCACATCAGTCACTTATAGCTACTAGAATGACAACAGATGAGATGTCCCCAATCATCGATAAGATGGATAAAGTTGGATATCACTCAGTTGAATGTTGGGGTGGAGCTACATTTGATGCTTCTCTTAGATTCCTAAAGGAAGATCCATGGGAGAGACTTAGAAAGCTTCGTGCAGGATTTAAAAATACAAAATTACAAATGCTCTTTAGAGGACAAAATATTTTAGGATATCGTCATTATGCAGATGATGTGGTTGAATATTTTGTACAAAAGTCAATTGCAAATGGAATCGATATCATTCGTATTTTTGACTGCTTAAATGACATTAGAAATCTTGATTGCGCAGTTAAAGCAGCAATAAAAGAAAAAGGACATGCTCAGGTAGCACTTGCTTATACACTTGGTGATGCATATACACTTGAATATTGGAAAGATATCGCTAAGAAGATTGAAGATATGGGTGCTCATTCGATCTGTATCAAAGATATGGCAGGACTTTTAGTTCCATATGAATCAACAGAACTTATTGGGGCATTAAAAGATACAGTTAATATTCCAATTCAACTCCATACACATTATACTTCAGGTGTAGCTTCAATGACATATCTTAAGGCAGTAGAAGCGGGTGTTGATGTTATTGATACCGCAATGTCACCATTTGCTATGGGAACAAGTCAGCCAGCTACAGAAGTTATGGTTGAAACATTTAAGGGAACTCCTTATGATACAGGATTTGATCAGAACTTACTTTCAGAAATCGCTGATTACTTCAGACCGATGAGAGATGAAGCGTTAGAATCAGGATTACTTAATCCAAAAGTTATGGGTGTTAATATCAAGACTCTTCTTTACCAAGTACCAGGCGGTATGCTTTCTAATATGATTTCACAGCTTAAAGATATGAATGCTGAGGACAAGTATTATGATGTACTTAAAGAAATCCCAGAAGTTAGAAAAGACCTTGGTGAACCACCTCTTGTAACACCTTCTTCACAGATAGTTGGTACACAGGCAGTTCTTAATGTAATTGCAGGTGAAAGATACAAGACTCCAACTAAGGAATGTAAGGCAGTTCTTAGTGGTGAATATGGTCAGACAGTTAAGCCATTTAATAAAGATGTTCAGAAGAAAGTTATTGGCGACAAGGAGCCTATTACATGTAGACCAGCTGATTTACTTGAAAATGAATTATCAAAAATCGAAGCTGAGATGGCAGAGTGGAAAGAGCAAGATGAGGATGTATTAACATATGCTTTATTCCCACAAGTAGCTGTTGATTTCTTCAAATATAGAAAAGCACAAAAAGAAAAAGTGGATATGACAAAGGCTGATACAGCTAATGGAGCATATCCGGTATAAGAGTTAAATCAAAAAATATATGGCACTTCCTGATAATGTTATACGTTGTTGGGAGGTGCTTTTTTCTAAAAAATATAAAGGTATCTAAGGAAGGCATTCGTATGGCTATTGAGAGAGTTGGATTGGATCCAGATGATAAGAGAACTTTTAAAAAGTATTCACTTGGTATGAAGCAGAGAATTATCATTGCTCAAGCTATAATGGAGCAGCCTGACATTATTATGTTGGATGAGCCTACAAATGCACTTGATGAAAAAGGTGTTGATTTGGTAAGACAGATTATTCAGGAAGAAAAAAAGCGCGGGGCGTTGATATTACTTGCTAGTCACAGTAAAGAGGATATCAATTTATTGGCGGATGAAGTATTTTATATGGAAGATGGAAAAATCGTCGAAAAAAAATAATGAATGGCAAAGCTTACAATCCTTATGTGTGCAGTAGTTGTAGCTATTATCATTGTATTTGGTGTAGTTAGCTAATTGCATTTGTGCAAGTATATGTTACTATAGGCAATAGATTAGAAGTCACAATTTTGTGGATTCTTTTTAATTCCCTAAGAACTCTTTTCTTGAGTTTCCGCAAAATGTAATTAAAAAATGAATATATCCTTCCAAAGTACCAATCTATCGAATTTTTGAATTATTCAGAGTGACAGTGACTGGAGTAGTGGCACTTTAATAAGCCCCGTTG
>JAAYNM010000026.1 GCA_012520815.1 Clostridiales bacterium | reverse complement strand
GTTTTGTCACTTTAATTATACCAAACAAAGAGTCTGGATTCCTTATATTTTGGGCATTTTTTGAAAGTTGTTTATTGTAAAACTGATAAAATCCGCAGTTGTGGATAAAACTGCGGAAACTCAAGAAAGAAAGCTATTGAAAAATCATATGTGTTATGATATGATTTTTATAATTTTAGGCGAATCAATATGACACACAAAGAGAGGGGAAATTGGTTAAGATTCGTATAAATAAATATGGCAAACTTACAGAAATGTAAGGACGCAAAGCATGAAGTCTACGTAATAAAATATTTATATTTTATTATACTGATGGTTCGGTTGCAATGTTTCACATTGCAGTTTTTTACTTTAGGAAAGGAATATGTTATGAAAAAATTTATTAGAAAAGCACTGGCATCTATGCTGGTGTTTACAATGTGCTTTAGTTCCGTCAATATATCTGCGTTTGCACAAAATGTTGACGAGATTGATACTACTACTGAAGTGGTAATAGAACAAACAACGGATGATACTATTGAAGAAACAACAAGTGTTGATGAATCTATTTCGGAATCCGAAACGGATGCAGAACCGACAACCACTTCTGATAACAGTGGATGGGATCAAACAACAAAGGAGAAGATTTTTGAAGGAGAAAACTTCAAAGTTTACTTTACCCTTTCGTCTAATTGGGATGCTGGTTACAATGCCACTATCAAGTTAGAGAATACAGGTGATGAGTCTATTCAGAATTGGTACTTGGGTTTTGAATATGCAGATTCGATTACAAACATATGGAACGCAGAAATATCATCGAATGAAAATGGATATTATACCATTAAAAATGTAGGTTGGAATCAAAATATTGCTGTAGGACAAAGTATTGAATTTGGAATTACTAGCAATGAAGGGTTTTCTGGTTTTCCTTTGAAATACGAGTTGTTGGGACAAATCAGTAATGTTAATATTGGAGATTATAATATCAATTATATTCTAACTAACGATTGGGAAACAGGTTTTAGCAGTACTATTACTATAAATAATGACTCAGATACAGATTTTGAAGATTGGGTTTTAGAATTTGATTTTGACAGAAACATTACGGAAATCTGGAATGGTATTATTGAAAAGCATGAAGGAAATCATTATGTTGTTAAAAATGCAACATATAATGCCAATATAGTAGCTGGTCAATCGGTTTCTTTTGGATTCAATGGAGATGAAGGTAGTTTGGAAGATGCCCCAAAAAGCTATTTACTCTATTCATATAAATTATATGATGGAAAATCAATGGAAATTGATACAGATAATGATGGTTTAGTCGATGGTGTAGAAAACCTTCTAGGATTAAATTATAAAGAAAAAGATTCCGATGGTGATGGTCTTGATGATTATTTTGAATACTCTTTGTGTGGTTTAAATCCTCTAGAAAAAGATACTGATGGTGACGGAGTATTAGATGGAGATGAAGACTGTGACGAAGATGAACTATCAAATGCTTTGGAGAGTTATTATAATACGGATCCATTGGTGAAAGATACGGATAACGATGGATTAAATGACTATGAAGAAGTTATTACATACTTAACAAATCCGTTGTGTATAGATACCGACGAAGATGAACTAAGTGACTATGACGATGTTAAACTTGGTTTTTCTCCATTAAATAAAGATTCAGATGATGATGGAACAATTGATTCGCAAGAAATTGTAAAACAAACCTATGAACAGGTTATCCTTGATTCTGAAAAAAAGGCGGTTACTAAAGTATCGCTTGATATGTCTACAAATGGCAATATTGAAAATACATGCGCAATCAGCAATACATATAATATAGATAAGATGTCATCTGATGTTGTTGGATTAGTCGGAGTTCCTGTAGAAATAAATTGTAGTTCAAATTTCGAAAAAGCAACAATAACTTTTTGGTATGACAAAGATGAACTTGGTGATGTAGATGAAAAAGATTTAGCAGTTATGTGGCATGATGTAGACAACCATTGTTACCGATTGCTTGATGAAGAAAGCATTGTTAATACTGAAAAGGGAACTGTTAGTTATGTTACTACACATTTTTCAACATATATGTTAGTTGATAGAAATAAATGGTATGATGCATGGAAGCAAAATTTAGACTACAGAACAAGCGTTTCGGATAAGAACATGTTCTATGATTTTGCGTTTGTTATTGATGTTTCTGGAAGTATGTCTGGAGCAAGAATCTCAACCGCAAAAGAAGCGTTAAAGGGATTTGTACAACAATTAGGGTCAGAAGATGAGGCTTGTCTTGTAAAATTTAATTCATATGCATCTGCTGTAAGTGATTTTACAAGTGACCAAAATGCTTTGAATAATGCTGTAACTAGCTTGAGGGCCTCAGGTGGTACTAATGTAAATGCAGGTTTATTGAAAGCACTAGAATTATATGATAAACAAGAAAGTAATGACAAAAAAAAGATAATCGTTCTTATATGTGATGGAGATGTAAATTACAATGAATCTACAATAAATCGGTGTATAGAAAATGATATTTCAATCTATACAGTTAATGTTGGAGCAAAATATTCGGATACCTATTTAAAAACAATGTCAGAAAAAACAAGTGGTGAATACTATTACTGCACTTCAACTAGTGACATCGAAGAAGCATTGGGGGTAATTCAGGGAAAAACCATAGAAGATATAGATCCAACAGATACCGATGGAGATGGGTTATTTGATGTATATGAAACTGTTGGTGTACGATTAGAAAATGGTAAGGTAATACATACGGATCCTAATTTGAAGGATACGGACGGAGATGGATTGACAGATTATGAGGAGGTAGGACTCGTATATTCTGTAGACTTAAATATAGGTTCCTTACTATCAATAAAAGGTAAATATGTACTTATGTATAGTGATCCTTTATTGGTAGACACTGATAGCGATGGAATAATAGATTCCAAAGATGATAAACCATGGACATATAATTCCGTAAAGAACTTGTTAATCTATCAATCGCCAAGACCAAAAGGGTTGAATGCAGACGGTTCAGTGGCAGCCGATATGAAATATGGACAAACAACAAGGTCTGATATATTAAATATAAATAAACAATTCAAGTATCAATTAGAAGAAGCAGATTCAGAAAATTGGGGGGCAAATACATTATTTTCTGAAGTTGAAGATATGTCCACATCACTGTTTTCAACAGGAGAAATGGAAAATGTTATTAAAAATATGATTTTACATTTTAAAGAAGGCTCAGGTAGTGATTACTCAAATGCAACATTAACTCAGGAGGCATATAAACATAAAAGTACGCAAAAATATATCAATGATATAAAAGGGGAAGTCATTAGAAGATTAAAGAATAATGGCGGAAATATCTATGATTTAGAGTTTTCCGAAGAAGGAAACCAATCTGGAAAAAGTATATATAATTGGGCACAGCAAAATGTTGGTTATCCTCGTTTTCATGAAAATTCAGATATTATCCATGGTCTTACAATATGTGTTAATGATACATGGGGCAATACTGTAGAAGTGAAGGATTATAATTTTGATGGAGAGCATTTTTCTGGTACTCTACATTTTTGCATATATGATCATTTTGGTTTAGATCAGCCAGACGTTGAAAAAACATATGTCAATTTAGCAGGCTTTAGAGCATGGTATGTATTACAACATTATGATTACTTTAATGGCTCATTTGTTCCGTTTGTTACATTGATGGAATTTGATGTTCCATTTGAAAGTGACATTATAATGTTTAAACCAGGTAAGTAGGTAAATATATGAAACGAGAATTCAAAGTATTATCAACCGTTTTATATATGATGCTTTTGTGTATATTTTTAGGTGCATGTGGCAATAGCGAAAATGCATATTTTAAAGGACAGTACCTGTATATGGACGGTACAGAATACATAGAAGCAACTGGTTTGTATAAAGAATCTAACACAATTGTCGGAAAGACGAGTGATGATTATACTATTTATGAAGTTGATGGAGACAGTGAACATAATTATATAGTGATACGTTCATTTTTTGATCAGAATTTATATGTTAGAAAGGATTATGTAAAAGATAAAACAGTAATAGAGGCACTCTGTTTCAATCAAAGTACATCTAAATTTGTTTATGACGAAAGTTTTATAGACAGTTTTATCAAAGAACTCTTAGAAGACGAGAGTATTTTAGAAATAGATAATAACACTTTAATGTCATATAGAACAAGCGGAATAGATGTATATATAAAATATGCTAATGATAGCGTAAGTGAATATTGTGGAAGTATAATTTATGATGGTTCGAAGTATTTGTATTTCAATGCTCAAAATTCTACCACAATATTGGTTAGTGAAGAAGAAAAAAAAATGCTGGAAAAATTCGAAATATTAAAGAAGTAGTTTGTTCTTCATTGTTCCATATTCCTTGCAAATTGCGTTTGGAATAAAAAATATCATTAGAAATCATAGAAAAAGCGTTACACTTCATAGTGACCATATTTATGATAAGTGGCAAAATATGTGTGTAACGCTTTTTAAGTGTATTATAGTTTTAAAATACTTTTGAGCAATGTCTTATTCTACATCTGTCGTATTTATCCAATATTGCATTTCAGAATTAAGATATAGTCTAGCGTATTCTAATGGTTCATCAATCGCAAGTGCATCCAACATTCTTTGGGAGTTGGGTGTTGTAATCAAGCAGTATTCTGCCTTGCCACAGTCAATCCGAAGTATATACCCATTGTAATAATTGATGTCTATGGTGTGGTGATATTTGTTATATTCAGCGTGTACGATATTCATATTTGAAATGTCCTTTCTCTTATCTGTTTTAGTTGTAGAAGCACCTCAATCAGCTCCAGCCGATTATGTAATTTATATAATGTTATTAGCTGTTACTAGATTTTGTTTCCCTTATTTTTGCCCTTATGAGGTATCGTAACGCAAGGGAAAAGGATATAACATAAGGGAAAGTCTAAGGGAAACCTCACTTGCCCAAACTGTAGTAAAATCAAGGCATTGCGGATTTCACAGTAACACTTTATAATACGAATTGGGTGTTAAAGAATTGTAGGTATCAAAATTTCTTGTTTAAGAAGAAATAAAAATGGATTACCCTGCTTTTGAAAAGCTAGCAGCTGCACATTCAGCTATGTTGGTAAAACATATGATTCCTATATATATGCATAGAAAAAACTGCTGCCAGCCGGATTTAATTCAAACCCGTCTGGTAGCAGTTTCTTTTTATGTAAAATACAAGGTAATATGATTTAGAAATCAATTTCCTCATCATAGAAACATGCTTTTAACAATTTTTCCATTTCTTCCGGAGTAGGAATTCTTGGATTTGAGCCGGTGCATGCATCGGAAATCGCAAGTTTTGCAACTTCCGGTAATTTATCCATAAATTCTTTTTCATCAATAATGCCACCTTCATAATCCTTGATACAGGACGGAATAGCAAGGGAAGCATTCATAGATTTTATTTCTGCAATAAGAGCATCTACTAATTCCTCATCAGAAGAACCTTTTAGATTGATAAACTTTGCAATTTCAACATAGCGTTTTGCTGCATCTGCATTCTTAGCGTTGTATTTGATAACCTTTGGCAGATACATTGCATTGGCACATCCATGTACAATATGACCGCCGTTGTAAGCTGCCCCTGTTTTATGTGCCATAGAATGAACAATACCAAGGAGTGCGTTGGAGAACGCCATTCCTGCAAGACACTGTGCATTGTGCATACGGTCACGGGCATCCATATCACCATCATAGGAAGCCTTCAGGTCATTGTGAATCATTTTAATAGCGTGCAGTGCCAGTGCATCGGTATAATCACAGTGAAGTGTAGAAACATATGCTTCAATGGCATGGGTGATTGCATCCATTCCGGTATGAGCTGTTAATTTCTGAGGCATTTTTTCAGCCAGCTCCGGATCTACAATGGCAATATCAGGGGTAATATTAAAGTCCGCTAATGGATATTTAATTCCTTTTTCATAGTCAGTAATAACGGAAAAAGCAGTTACTTCTGTAGCGGTTCCCGAAGTAGAAGGGATTGCACAGAATTTTGCTTTGGTTCTTAATGTTGGGAAACTGAAGGGGCTAATTAAGTCCTCAAATGTAGTATCCGGATATTCATAGAATGCCCACATTGCTTTTGCAGCATCGATAGGAGAACCGCCGCCCATGGAAACAATCCAGTCAGGCTGGAATTCCTGCATTTTTGCAGCACCTTTCATAACAGTTTCTACGCTTGGATCTGGTTCTACATTTTCAAAAAGAGCAACTTCCATCCCTGCTTCCTTTAAATAAGAAAAAGCTCTGTCTAGAAAACCGAAACGCCGCATGGACCCGCCACCCACAACTACGATAGCTTTTTTTCCGATTAAGTTTTTCAGTTCTTCCAAAGAACCTTTTCCATGATATAAATCTCTTGGTAATGTAAATCTTGCCATACTAAAACCTCCTGTTAAAAAAGTGAAAAATAATAGTTGTTTTTTGTGCCCTATGTCAGTGAATGACTCAGACCTTCTAACTTTAAGAAAATCCTATCACTAAAACTAAAAAAAGTCAAATCGAAAGTCGACTTTTTTTGAACAAAATGCACAAAAGATAAGGGGTAAAATCATTATGAATAATTTCCTAAGAATTTCTTAAATATGAAAAATCCGCATTGTTTCTAAGGAAATCCTGTGCTATAACCCACTTTGATAATATATAATAAAAAAGGGTGATTTTATGAAGACTAAATTAAAAAATTGGCAGGGAAATCGAAAAGGTGTATACGAAAGACAGTATCGTCAGATATAAAGTTGGATGAGAACGATGTTAGATTTTCAATATCACATAGAAATAGCCCCCGCAGATTGCGGAGGCTATTTTCCTAGGAAGTTCATTAAGACAGACGTCTTTTATGATTAAATCGGGGTAACAGGATTCGAACCTGCGACCTCACGACCCCCAGTCGTGCGCTCTAACCAAACTGAGCCATACCCCGTAGCAATAATGTTCTATCACAGAACATTTTATAAAGCAACCGAAAATCGACTTGAGTTTCCGCAAATTGCATTTTTAGAATGAGTAAATCTAACAAAAGTGCCAATCAGGCTATTTTTGAAGATGTAAGAGTGGCTGCATTTAAATTAGAGGCACCTTAATAAGTTCCGCATAAACCGAACTTTGGGAAAAGTATTGTTTTATCTACTTAATAGGTTAGCTTAAAGCGGAGTTGATAGTATACAGGACGCTTTGTATTAAACCATAGCCTGACAGCTACTTTTGTATAGGATAATATACCATAGATACCTTTTGCTAATCGATAGTAGTAAAAGTGGACTTTATCCTTTATAGGGTTGGCTTTCCGTATGATTGAAGCTTTAAGTGCATTTGTCTCTGACAGGGATTTCCCACGTTCAATCGCATTAAAAGTGATGTCATTGATAGAAGAAAACTCCTTCTCTCGTGAAGACTTAATTTTGCCATAACAAAGTGAGAAGTTCCTTATATTTTGGGCGTTTTCTGAAAGTTGTTTATAATAAATCCAGCAAAACAAGGGCTTGTGGATAAAATTAAGGAAACTCAAGTAAAATTTGTCTTTAAAATATTTGCTATATTTGGTATAATAATCAGTAAAGATGTGTAAACATTACATGTGGAGGTAACATATGAAAAATATACTTTTTATAGCATCAGAGTCAGTACCATTTATTAAGACAGGAGGTTTAGCAGACGTTGTTGGATCTTTGCCAAAAAGTTTTAACAAGGATGAGTTTGACTGCAGAGTTATTCTTCCTAAGTACAGGAGTATGAAAGGACAGTTTGCAGAAAAATTAGAATACGTGACTAATTTCTACATGGATTTAAACTGGAGAAGTCAGTATGTTGGCTTATTTAAGTTAGTTTATGATGGAGTGACTTTTTACTTTATAGATAATGAATATTATTTTGGCGGAGATAAGCCATATTCAGGTGATACTAAATTTGATATTGAGAAGTTTGCATTTTTTTCACGTGCAGCATTGTCGGCACTTCCGATTTTAGATTTTAGACCAGATCTAATTCATTGTCATGATTGGCAGACTGGCTTAGTGCCTGTATACTTAAATGACTGTTTCCAGTTAGGTGATTTCTATAAGGGAATCAGGAGTGTAATGACTATACACAATTTGAAATTCCAAGGTGTATGGGATATTAAGACGGTTAGGGATTTAGTAGGGTTATCAGATTATTATTTTACGTCAGACAAACTTAAATTTTATGATGATGCAAACCTCTTAAAAGGCGGTATAGTTTACGCAGACCGTGTAACTACAGTTAGCGATACATACGCAGAGGAAATAAAGATGCCATTTTATGGCGAAGGACTGGATGGTCTTATGAGGGCGAGAAGTAATTGCCTTCGTGGTATTGTTAATGGAATTGATTATGATGAGTATAATCCCGAGACGGATAAGTTCATTTATCAAAATTACAATGTAGACAACTTTAGAAAAGAAAAACTCAAAAATAAAAAGGCATTACAAAGAGATTTAGGTTTAGAGGTCAATGAAAAGAAATTTATGATAGGTATTGTATCTAGACTTACAGCTCAAAAGGGATTTGACCTCATAAATCACGTTATGGATGAGCTATGTCAAGATAATGTTCAAATAGTTATATTAGGAACAGGAGAAGGACAATACGAAAATGCATTTAGATATTTTGACTGGAAATATGGTGATAAAGTTTCAGCCCAGATTTATTATTCAGAAGAGATGTCCCATAAGATTTATGCAGCTGCGGATGCATTTCTTATGCCATCATTGTTTGAACCATGCGGTCTTAGCCAATTAATGAGTTTGAGATATGGAACTGTACCTATTGTAAGAGAAACAGGCGGGTTGAAAGATACTGTTGAGGCCTACAATCAATTTGAGGGGACAGGAACAGGATTCTCATTCACCAACTACAATGCTCATGAGATGCTAAATACCATTCGATATGCTGAACAGATTTTCTATGATAGAAAGCGAGAATGGAACAAGATAGTAGACAGAGGTATGATGAGAGATTACTCATGGAGTACATCAGCTAAAAAATATGAAGATTTATATAGGGAGTTGCTTCCTTGGTAAAATATTAATCTATAAACAAAAATCGACCTTAAGGCGTTAGTATTTGATACTGGCATTTTAAGGTCGATTTGTTGTTGTGGGTAAAGATTATAGAGATTGAACTAGAATATATATGTTAACATCTACATTATCTAAGAACGCTATTACAAATTTCCAAAAGACATATGGATTAGGAGGATTTTAAGTATGAAAAAAAATTATTAGTGCTACTATCAGCAAGTCTGATTTTGGTTTTATCAGCTTGTGGTAGCGAATCGAAATCAAATGATACAACCACGCAGGAGGTAACAACGGAGGCAGATACCACTACGGAGCTTGAGACTACTAAAAATCAGAAACCACAGAACCTGATACATCAGACGAAAGAATAGTAGGGGATATTTCAAAAGAGGACCTTCCACAAAAAATCAAGGATATTTTCACTGGAGATGGCAAGTTTATCTATACGTTGACAGGAAAAGAAGAAGATAAAAATCTTAACAGAGTAAAGTATGAAAATAGTGATATTAACGATACCTATTCAAATGTTTCATGGTTAATGTATTATGTGGTGGAATTAGATGGTGATGGTATTAATGAATTAATGGTAATCACTTCGTCACCTGAGATGATAGAAGGAAATACTATATATTTTCATGTAATAGAAGGTGTTGTCTACGCATATCAAAGTTGCTACAGAGCTGCGACATCTGTGCATTTAGACGGGTCATTATGGGGTTCTAGTGGAGCATCAGATGGTCAACTCTATAAGGTGAAATTTGATAAAAATCAAATGAAGGATAAAGAAATTATAGCAGAATCAAGATTCTTAATCACTAGTGGAGATGTTGAGTATACCTTCAAAGGCGAAATATTCAGTGAAGAAGAATTTTTTGAATTCATAAAGGAATATAATAAAAATGAATTACAACCTAAACTTATGAAATAAAGATTAGGACAAATGTAGTTAGTCAAATTAAGCGTAGCAATGTCATTGCTACGCTTTGTTTTATAATATACTAACTACAATATAGTTATTCATTTATAAGTTCTAAACCAGAAATGTCAGGAGATATAGCAAGGGAATAATTGGTGTGATAAATAACAAAACCAGGTTTAGCTCCTGCAACTTTTTTGACATGTTTTCGCTGGACGTAGTCGATTTCAACCTTGTCTTGATTTCTACCTTTTGAATAGTGGGCAGCAAGTCTGGCAGCCTCTTCAAATGTCCTATCTGGTAATTCTTGACCTTCTGTTTTAACAATTACATGAGATCCTGGAAATGTCTTAGAGTGGAACCACCAATCTCCACCGTTAGCAAGTTTAAAGGTAAGTTCTTCATTTTGAATATTATTCTTGCCTACATACATATGAAAACCATCGGAAGATAAGTAGTGAAAAGGTTTACTCTTAATTTTCACTTTTTTATCTTGAGATTTGCGTCGTATATATCCAGATTGAATCATTTCTTCCTTAAGTTCTTTTAAATCTTCCTCGTTTTGTGCAATGTCTAAGGAGTTTAGAATGGATTCAAGGTGTTTAATTTCACTCTCTGTTTCTTTAATTATAGATGAAAGAGCCTCAAAAGTTCTCTTTAATTTTTCATATTTGTCAAAATATTTATTAGCATTCTCAATAGGGGTTAGAGTATTATCTAGAGGTATTGTGATATCTTCGTCAGTATAGTAGTTGTTGCAATCAAACGAGGTTGCTTCTTTTGGAATACTATGACCAAAGGAAGTAATGAGTTCACCATAAACTTTGTACTTATCACGCTTGTCAGTGTCTTTTAGTTGCTTCAACTGTAAGTCATATTTTTTATAGTTTTTCTCAAGGTCTGTAGTAATTATTTTTCTAAGATCAAAAGATTTTTGACGGATTCTGGTATATTGATTTTTATTCTTGTAATATTTTTCTAAGCACTCACTAATAGAATGGATATTCTCATAATCAAGGTCACTATAGATTGATAATGGAAATGAATTATATTCCTTTGGCATACCATTTGAACTATATATAATAGGAAAAAATTCATTATTATTAACGTGTGACATTATTTTATTGAAGGAATTGAATAATAACTGTAAATTTTCCTCGGACAAGACATTGCTTGGTAAGTCGGAATCTATGCCAGCAAGATAACAGATTTCCTCGGAAATAATAGGGCTTATACCGGTAAAACTTCCAAGAATGGAATTAGATAATTTGTCAGCCTTGCCTTTAAGTAAATTCTTAAAAATGTCAAAATCACAGTCTAGAGGATTGCACTTAGTAGAAGTCATAGGAATAAAATAGTCTCTACCTGGTAAAACTTCTCTAACGGAACTAACATTTGCAGAGATTTTCTTTATAGAATCAATTATTTTGCCTGGGATAGGGCCGTTTTCTCCTTGGGTTACATCAGTAAATATAATGTTGCTATGTTTACCCATTAACTCAACAATGAGGAATTTTTCGCATAAGTCTCCCATTTCGTTGTAGTGTTCCATACGAAAATTAATGATACGCTCTAAACCAGGTTGGGTAATATCAATTATCTTTGCATTATTAAGATGTTTTCTTAAAATCATACAAAAGTTTGGTGCTGTCATTGGGCTTGGTTTATTTACGTCAGTAATATACATTAGTGGCAGTGTTGCACTAGATGAAATGTCTAATCGATATTGTTCTTTAATTACTTTTATGGTTAATAAAAGTTCATCCACTTCAGGCTGTGCTATTTTAAGAAGCCTTCCACCAATGAGCTTTTCTCTAAGTTCATTGGTTAATGCAGATATTGTAATGCCATCTAAAGCCATTGTTGAAACCTCATTTCTGTCTCTAAATAAAGACATTGTCATTTTATCAAATATAAACAAAATAGGCAAGGTAATCGAATTGCGTTTTACGATACATAGACTGGCATTGTTATAATATTTTCTTGAGTTTCCGCAAAATGTAATTAAAAAATGAATATATCCTTCCAAAGTACCAATCTATCGAATTTTTGAATTATTCAGAGTGACAGTGACTGGAGTAGTGGCACTTTAATAAGCCCCGTTG
>JAAYNM010000025.1 GCA_012520815.1 Clostridiales bacterium | reverse complement strand
CATCATCCTCATCACTTTCATTGCTGATGTATTTCCAACCTTCTACCTCGGTTACTTCGCTCATTCTCTTCATAAATAAAATGGCGGCTAGTAAAAAACCAACTTCAATGGCTACAACCAAGTCGAAGAAAATGGTTAAGACAAAAGTGGTTACAAGTACAATAATATCGCTCTTTGGTGCGGTTTTTACTAAATGTGTAAACTCACGCCATTCAGACATATTATAAGCTACCATAAATAAAATAGCAGCAATAGCGGGCATTGGAATTAATGTTGCATACGGCATAAGTACAACTAAAATCAGAAGTAATGTTACTGAATGAACCATACCTGAGACAGGAGTTCGACCACCATTTTTGACATTTGCTGCAGTTCTTGCAATAGCGCCAGTGGCAGGAATTCCACCGAATAATCCAGATGTAATATTTCCGGCACCTTGGGCAACTAACTCCATATTAGAACGGTGCTTACTGTGAATCATATTATCTGATACAACACAGGATAAAAGAGATTCAATACCTGCTAAAATAGCAATAGTTACAGCATCAGGAAATACTTTTTGGATGGTTGCAAAATTGAATGATGGAATTGAAAATGAAGGCAACTTATTGGAAATTTCGTATAAATCACCAATAGTATTTACATTCAAATTGAATCCACTTACAAGGGCAATACTTACAATAATGGCAATCAGAGATGGTGGAATTTTCTTGCAAAATTTGGGCATCTTAGGCCAAAGAATAAGTATAAGAAGACAAGCGATACCAATGGCAGTTGCTTGCCAATTTATTGTAGAAAAGGAACGAAAAGCGCCCATCAGCTTTTCTGTAGTTTCGACTAATGGCTCTTCTGATACAACAGTTAAACCGAAGAAATCCTTTATTTGTCCAATTAATATTGTTATGGCAATACCAGAAGTGAAACCTGTAGTGATGGTATATGGAATAAATTTAATGAGGCCTCCTAATCTTAGAAGTCCCATAATGATTAAGATAATGCCCGCTAGGATTGTGGCAATAATTAACCCTTCCATGCCATTTTTAGCTACGATTCCTGCAACGATGGTAGCAAAGGCAGCAGTTGGCCCAGATATTTGAACACGACTTCCGCCCAGGAAAGAAATTACAAAACCTGCGGTAATAGCAGTGAAAATACCTTGCTCAGGTGCAACACCAGAAGCAATAGCAAGGGCAATAGAAAGTGGTAAGGCAATAATTGCAACAATAATACCTGCGATTATGTCTTTAAAAAATTGTTCTTTTGTATATGTTTTCATTACCGAAAATAATTTTGGTTTCAGTTTTTCCATGATATTAAGTCCTTCTTCTAAATTTTATCTAAAATAAACACGCCTTCTAATATAAAACTTTTATAAATAATTTTCAAGGGCTTTCGATGAAAAGAGAGGAAATGTAGTATAGGGGGATTGAAATCCAACTACGGTTACCTTCTAGGATTATCTACAAACATTAACCAGTTTATCCGAGAGAGCATCGCAGAACAATCTTCTGTCGCATCATCATCAAGGGAATTAGTTGGAACAATTTCACCTTTACTGTTTATTGATACAAAGGTATTGCTTGCAGGATATATGTCAACTGTCGTGTAAAGCCACTTGTAATATGGAGATAATGAAATATCCATATGATTTAATATGTAAGGCATAATAAGATATGGGCTCATATATTCTTTTTTATCATATGTTATATCATAGTTATCAAGGATTAGACATCCAGTATTATATTTCCTAAATGTATCCAAAGTTTCATCACCAGTGTTGAAGTAATCAATGTTATCGTAGATGTTATTTCCATCGCTTGTTTGGAGGAATGGTAAATGATCCCCATAAAAAACTAATATAGTAGGTTCATCTATAGTCTGTATATAATCATATACTTTTCCTAACATTTTATCGGCATCATAAATGCCTTGGGCATAAGATTTAAGTATGCCGGTTTCTTCCTCTGATAAATTTGAATCAGTTACTTCGATATCATATTTGTCAAACTTTGATACATTAAATGGCATGTGCGCTTCAGCAGTTAACACCATGTAAAATGCAGGAGTGCGTGGGTCTTTGTTTTCCATATAATTTATAATGTTATCTGCCATGTAGTCGTCAGAGATTCGACCACCTTTTTTTGTAACGTTTTCTAGGTCATTGTCGTAATATACAGTATCAACTTGGAAATAGTTGTAAACATCACTGCAGTTAAAAAGAGTTGAGCTCCAAGTGGATACAATAGTGGTATCGTAGTCATTATTATTTAATTCTTTTATAATGGATGGGGCATCAGTGTAGCCATCATTATTATATAGATTCATATAAGGTATGTAACAATCTGGAAAATAGGTGAGAGTACCGCCAGTAAGCATTTCGTATTCTGTATTACATGAAATGCCACCAAAAACAGGTGAAATCATATCCACAAAGAGACCTTTTTCTTTCAGTGAATTATAATTTTTGGCTATAGGCTTATCAAATTTAACATTATCCTGCAAATCTGGATCCCAGAAAGACTCCGAGAAAATCATAATAATATTTGGTTGTCCAAAACTAGTATCATTTGAAATTTTTCCAGCTTCATCAAGTATGGCTAGGGCCTCATCACGATCGTAACCATCAGGTTCCCTGAGCATAGAAGTAAGATATTGACCATACATTCCTGAGAAGAAACCATGCTGGTAGTAATATCTCATATTAGTTGTAGTATTATTATTCTTTTCGGCAGTTATTTCATAAAAACATTTAATGAAGATGTCATTTATAAATGTTATTGGTAGTAGCATAATCACAATAATAAATAAAGATGAAAAGAGGGTGATAAGTCTCTTCTTTAGATTCATAATCTTATGGTCAAAAAGCTTAGCGAGAACACATATTCCTGCAAGCATTGCTACGTAGATAAGAATGCGCCACCATAGAGCGGTAATTATAGGGACTAGAGTATCGCTAAGAATATCTGCAAATGTACCAGCAGAGTTGAGGTAGAAAATGTCTTTAATATAAACTGGATTTGCTGAGTATATTATTTTTATTTGATTTACTAATAAAAGGATGAAGAATATTATAGAGGTGGTTATTGTGCCTCTAAAACTACTTCCGGTAATAGTCATAAATAAGAAATATAATAAAAATACGATGGCAATATCTAATAAGTGGGATAAAATAATAGGATTCTTTTGCATATTTAAATTTGAATTTTTGTAGAAAAATTCAGCGGCAACAATGAGCAAAAGGGGGATATAAATGTAGTTAATTCTATTTGCACGTAACTTGAACATGATTTCCTCGCTTTATCGTGAAATTAAAAGAATATTTTATGTATTGATGAACAAAACAACAATAGTCTAAATATTATAGGTGTACTATATATTTTTGTCAATGAAATGCTATGAGGATACAATACTTTTATGGTCATAAATACAGCATATTAAAGATATGGAATATTTGGCCACAATATGGTAAAATATACACAGTTGTTATCGTGTGAATTATTTTATAAAGGCGAAACT